>CAXUBD010000101.1:0-2295 GCA_964249225.1 uncultured Verrucomicrobiota bacterium
AATTACCTGCGTGCCATTCAACCCGGTTAACTGCAAAAAGCGTGTCTGCAACCCAAACACGTAATTCCATTTTTGCCCCTTCCGTCGTGGCGTGTTTTTTTGACATAAAAAAAACTGAGTGGCTGTCTTTTAGATAAGCTCTGTTGCCTCCGTTTTCATCATTGAAAATCCATGCGCTCATTTTATCATCGCTCAAAAATTTTGTTACCTGTCGTCAGGGGACACTCGCCTGAAGTTATAGGCCATGTTTTGCCTTTCGCTTTTTCGGCAGGGCGTTTAACGCCAGCCATGCCTCTTGTGTTATCATCGCGCCGGACTCGCGGCGTGAGACGACTTGGCGTGACACGCCTAGCAGCGCGGCAACCTCTGACTGTGTGCCGCTTTGCTCACGTCGCGCTTTGTATAGTTCGGCGGTCATGTTTTAGAACTTTCAAAGTTTTTAGAAAACTCAATAACATCAATCGCAGCTTCGAGTTCGTCTTGCTTGAAAGACGAAAGGGTTTGCTTGTCGCTTTCGGTGAGGCTTGTAGCGGCGTCCCAGTTGTCAGGACGACACGACCAAAGAAAGTTTTCAAGGTCGCCAGAAGCCTGTCCTTCGTTGAGGAGCCAGTGTTCCAAAACAACTGTTCCGGTTTTGTCAGTATGTATCGAGTTCTTCATAGTTTTTGTTTTGCAGCGAGGTGGTTTAACTCTCACTGTCTGGACACAGTATGCAACTTTAAGTTGCATAAGTCAACATTTATTTTCAACTTTTTTTATGCCGCTAAACCCTAACAAAACCGAGTGTTTTTACCTGCCATGAGGGGACACTCCCCATCCACAATTGTTCTTTTTTGAACTGATGCTTGCCGGACTGACGCCGGTGCTGACGCTTCAATATTAAATGTGTTTTTCATAAGTTTTTTTTTTGAACTGCTGTCCGTCCGCCTGCCGTTTGCCGCTCGCTTCATAAAAGCGCAGAAAATAATCCGCTCGTGAAACGATTCAAAAACTCAGCGAAAGCAAAAACCGTGACAGTGGCGAAGAGGGTGAAGGGGCGACGCTGGCGCGGTTTTTGATCTCGCTACAAACCTCGGATTTTTTTCGGAGCAGCGAGCGGCAAACGGTAGGCGAAAGGCGGCGTTCAACCAAAAGACGCCATGACAAAAAACTGACCGGGTGACTTGGGGCTTTCCCGTCAATACGCTAAAACCCTTATACTTTCTAAAACCTGTCAATCATTATTTGCAAAGCGAAAAATCCAATGAACTCAATGCGAAATAAGCAAACATTGTCTGACTATAATTAAAGTTATATAATCAATTCGGTTTTATCGATCAATCCTTTATTCGATTGTAAACCTTGACGATTTTGCGCGGAAACCAGCGCGGTGCAATCCGGTTTAAAAAAATCAGTAAATGATTGCTCCAGCCCGGCACGGCCAGAAGTTTTCCATTTCGAAATGCCCGGTGACCGTAGGTTGCGACCGCGGTAGCGGACATTTTTTTCGTCTGAAGTTTTCGTTTTTTTTGTCCGCGCGCGACGTTGCCGAAATTGCTTTCCGTCGGGCCGGGACATAGCACACTCACCTTCAGGCCGGCACCGTGCAATTCCTCGGCCAGCGCTTCGGTGAATGACAGCACATACGCCTTGGTCGCATAATAAACTGCCATGCCCGGTCCGGGCTGAAATCCGGCGACGGAGCCGACGTTGAGAATTCCGCCTGACTTGCGTTGAATCATGCCGGGCAAAAATAAGCCCGTGAGTTCGGTCAACGCGGCGATATTGACCTGGAGCATTTCGAGCTGCCACGGCAGCGACATTTCCGTGAACGCGCCGTGCGCGCCAAAGCCGGCGTTGTTGACCAGGACATCCACGGAAGTTTTTTGCGCGGACAATGTTTCAAAAATCTGTTTTGGCGTTCGCGGCAAGGACAAGTCCGCCGTCAAAACAACCGCCTCAATTTTGTATTCGCGGCGCAATTCGTCCGCCAGTTTTTCCAAGGCTTCGGTGTTGCGGGCGACGAGAATCAAACGGCAGCCGTCCGCCGCAAAACATTTGGCCAGTGCCAAACCGATGCCCGACGACGCGCCGGTGATCAGAACGGTTTCTTTGTTCATTTAATTTCCCCAGCCGAACCGTTTCGTGATCGGCCAATAGACGAAGAAGGATTTGCCGATGATTTTTTCCTGCGGAAAATCGCCCCAATAACGTGAGTCCGAACTGTTCATGGTATTGTCGCCCATAACGAAACAATGATTGGACGCGATTTGAAAATCATTTCCCGGAGCCAGCCCTTGCAACATGCCGTGTCCG
>CAXUBD010000101.1:2305-5163 GCA_964249225.1 uncultured Verrucomicrobiota bacterium
GTAATAGTGATCCTCCTGGTAATTCCACGTCTGCCCGCTGTGCGCGCTGACGAATCCGTATAGATTTTCAAACGGCGGCGTGGATGCCGTCAACGGCTGTCCGTCCACGACCAGATGCCCCACCGGAACTGTTCCCATGCGCGGAACATTCATTACTTCGCCATCCTGTTGGATGGACAACGTCTCGCCGCCAAGGCCGACCAGCCGCTTGATATAAAACGTCCCCTGCTGATCTTGCGGCAAACGATCAATCCCTTGCGTCCCAAAAACCACGATGTCCCCGCGCGCCGGTTTGCGGAAATTATAACTCAAGCGGTCCACAAACAAATGGTCGCCCGCGCCCACTTGAATTTTTACAACGTCCTCGCCTTTGTGATAAAAATGGTCGGCTTGAAGACGCGCGCGATAGACTAATGGGTCAACCGGGTTTCCATACATATCGGTTGGTGACTCACCGTAATCCGGCGGGAACCACATCGTGTGTTCAATCCCCAGCGAATCATCATTTGTACTGCCGATCCATAATGACTGTTTGATGTTGAAGATCAAAAATTTTGTCACTGGACTGACTTTTTTGATGACACCATCGCCCTGCGCCACGACGTGAACATAAGAAATTCCCTCAAACCATTCCTTCATGCGCTCCCATCCAATCGGAATTTTGGAATCAGTTTTGTTGCGCAGATTCTCCGACGTGACGCCGAACAATGTCGGCTGCATCGAGCCGGTGGGAATCTTGAACGGTTGCAAAAAGAAAGTGCGGATCGCCATCGCCACCGCGAGCGCGACCAAAAGCACTTCGACATTTTCGCGCCACGCGGCGTGCGGATACGGCTTGAGCCATTTGTTCGCGGCAAATTCAAGCTCTTCCATTTTGATGCGAATTTTCCCCGTATGTTTTTCGGCCACCGCGTCATCCAGTTCGTCAATCTTGACTTGCACGCCGGCGATTGCCGGGGGTGCCAGCAAATCACGTTGCGCGCAGACCAGACGATGAACGTGTTTCCGCATCGCGCCCGCGTCGCGCACGGCCTTGGAGATGAACCAGCTCAAATTCATAATTATTTCTTACACCACGCATTGACACCGATGACTACGAATGCAATCCAATCTCTGACCATTCGCGTCCGTTCATGTTCATTCATGGCGGATTAAACTACCCGCCGCCCCGGCGAATGAAAGACAATTTCCCCGACGCACAGGCGCGGCTTCTCTGGCCGGATAATTTTTGTTTTCTTCCGGTGCGATGATACACTTTCTGCCGATGAATAATACCAGTGATGGTTCGCCCCATTTGTTTCAACCGTTGACCCTCAAATCCGTCACGCTGCGCAATCGCATCGGCGTCTCGCCCATGTGCCAGTATTCATCAGAGGATGGCGTCGCGGGCGACTGGCACCTGGTGCATTTAGGCTCGCGCGCGGTCGGCGGCTCGGGACTGGTCATCGCCGAGGCCACGGCGGTTTCGCCGGAAGGCCGCATCACGCCGGGCGATGCGGGCATCTGGGCGGACAAACACATGGAACCGATTGCACGCATCAATCGTTTCGTCAAGGCGCACGGCGCGGTGCCGGGAATCCAGATCGCGCATGCAGGCCGCAAAGCCTCCGCCGCGCGTCCGTGGGATGGCGGCGCTTCGCTCGCGGACAACGCGGGCGGCTGGCCGACGTTCGCGCCGAGCGCGCTGGCGTTCGGCGGCGACTTGAAAAAAGTTCCGCACGCGCTCGGCGAGGCGGAGATCGCGCACGTGCAAAATAATTTTGTCGCACGGAGAAATACGGCGGCAGTTTCGAGAATCGCGTCCGCCTCTCGGGCGAGACCGCGCGCGCCATCCGCGCCGTGTGGCCGGACAAATTTCCGCTCGCCGCGCGCATCTCCGCGACCGACTGGGTCGAAGGCGGCTGGGACATTGAACAAAGCATCGAACTCTCGCGCCGATTGAAAACCGAGGGCGTGGATTTGATTGATTGCAGCAGCGGCGGAAACGTGCCGGACGCAAAAATTCCCGTGGGCGCGGGCTATCAAGTTAACTTCGCCGAGCGCATCCGGCGCGAAGCAGGCGTCGCCACCGCGGCGGTCGGCATGATCACCGAGCCGACGCACGCGGACGAAATCATCCGCAACGGACGCGCGGACATCGTATTGCTGGCGCGGGAATTTTTGCGCGAACCATACTGGCCGCGCATCGCGGCGCACGCGTTGCACAAAAAAGATTTGCCGCCGCCAGTTCAATATGGCCGCGCGTGGTGAGCGGAGATCGCCGTCATTTGATTTTTTTTGAATCTTTTTTTATTTCGTTGCGTCTAAAGTGGTATTATGAAAATTATGAAATGGCATTCTTCGATTTTTGCGGCGGCGGCTTGTTCAACATTATTGACCGGTTGCGTGAACCCCAACGGCTCGCCGGATAACACCGGCACCGGCGCTTTGTCCGGCGCGGCGATCGGCGCATTTTCCGGCGCGATCATCGGCGGGCCGCGCAATGGCGGCGCGGGCGCATTGATCGGCGCGGCGGCGGGAGCGATTGCCGGAGGATTGATCGGACACTCGGCGGATGAAGAACAGGAAGCGCGGTTGCGCGCCGAAGCGCCGCAGACTTACGTGCGCGTGCAGGAAAAACAACCGTTGGGCGTCGAAGATGTGAAAGCCATGGCCCGCGCAGGCGTGAGCGATGACGTCATCATCAGCCAGATCATCAGCACGCACACCGCATATCATTTAAGCGCGGAGGACATCATCGGTTTGCATGAAGCCGGGGTCAGCACCAAGGTCGTCAACTACATGATCAACACGCCGAACACGGCGACGCCCGCGGCCGCCGACACAACCACCGTCGTGTCACAACCGCCGCCGCCTTC
>CAXUBD010000101.1:5173-8149 GCA_964249225.1 uncultured Verrucomicrobiota bacterium
GATGGCGCCCGCGCCAGCGCCCGGATATGTCTGGATCAGCGGCGAATGGATTTGGAACGGCCGCTGGGTGTGGTCAGCCGGTCATTGGGGTTTGCCGCCTTATGGTGGCGCGGTGTGGGTGCGCGGCTATTGGGTGCGCGGACCCTATGGCTGGGGCCGGACGCCCGGACACTGGCATTGAATTTTTCCATGGTGAATTTATATTCCCGCGAAAAAAAATTCTCGTTTGACTTGGCAAGCGCGCCGTTCACAGGTTAGCTGGTCGCATGCAAGTCGTTCTTGATTACCTCAAACGCAATCAGCCGCGCTTCGTGGCGGAATTGTGCGACTATCTGCGCCTGCCCAGCGTCTCCGCCCAGCCGCAATTCAAAACGGATGTTCGCGCCTGCGCCGGATGGCTTGCGAACCATTGCGCGCAAATCGGACTCGACACCGAATTGCGCGAGACCAAAGGCTATCCGGTCGTCATCGCCAAGACGCCGCGCAAAAAAAATTCCCGCCAGCCGCACTACATGGTTTACGGCCACTACGACGTGCAGCCGCCGGAGCCGCTCGAACTCTGGAAAACGCCGCCCTTTGCGCCGCGCCTTGCCGACGGCGCGATTTACGCGCGCGGTTCGACCGACAACAAAGGCCAGCACTTCGCGCATCTCAAAGCCGTCGAAGCCTATCTGAAAACGGGCACTCCCCTGCCCTGCGATCTCACGTTCGTCATCGAAGGCGAAGAAGAAGTCGGCAGCAAAAGTTTGTCGGACTTTTTAAAAAAACATCGGCGCGAACTTCTTTGCGAAGCCATCGTCGTTTCCGACACGGGCATGCCCAGCCTGAAACATCCCGCGCTCGGCTATTCGCTGCGCGGCATCGTCGCGTTTGAAATCACTTTGCACGGACCGGCGCGCGATCTGCATTCCGGCGGCTTCGGCGGCGCGGTGGACAATCCGGCGATGGCCTTGAGCCAGTTGCTCGCGCAACTTCGCGACAAAAACGGACGCATCACCATTCCCGGATTTTACGACGGCGTCGCGCCGCTCTCGGACTACGAGCGAAAAGAATTCGCGCGCCTGCCCGTCACGGATGTCCAATTGCAAAAAATGATCGGCGTGAAAAAACTGTTCGGCGAACGCGGCTTCACTTCCAACGAACAACGCAGCGCGCGCCCCACGTTTGAGATCAACGGCCTCACCAGCGGCTATCAAGGCGAAGGCAGCAAGACCATCATCCCATCGTGGGCGCGGGCAAAAATCACCTGCCGCCTCGTGCCAAACCAAAAGCCCGAACACGTCCGCAAAATCGTCGTCGCGCATCTAAAAAAGATTTGTCCGCCGACCGTGCGCATGGAAATCGAGGCCGGCCACGGCGCGGAAGCGTATCTTGTTTCGCCGACGGGCGCGCAGGCGCAGGCGGCGTTGCGCGCGCTGGAAAAAGCGTTCGGCTGCAAACCGATCTTGCTGCGCGAAGGCGGCTCGATCCCGATCCTGAACGAATTCAAAAAAATTCTCGGCGCGGATTCATTGCTGCTCGGTCTGGGTTTGCCCGGCGACAACGCGCATTCGCCGAACGAACGATTCGACCTGGCCTGTTTCAGAAAAGGCCAGGCGATGAGCGCGTTTTTGTGGCAGGAATTGAGCCGGACTAATTGACCTTCCTCCGGGAGAAGGAACAAGCGGCAGGCTTTTCTTTTTTTGCGAATGAAAGCCAACCAATCCCGCCGCTCATATTTCCATAAACGCGGCGGACGTTTCCCCCAAAAAACCAAACTGCCGGCATCCATCACGGACACCGGCAGGTGTTTTTGGTTGTTGTTTCGGCGAAGAGAGGACTTTAGCAACCACGCCGCCGATGGAACATTAAGTGGAGAATCGTTATTTGCTGTCTCTTCTCTAGCCATGTCCGCGATTTCTAGCCCTAGTTCAATCTGTGCACGAGTTTGATCAGAAAAATATTTTCGTGAATTTTGCGAATGAACCGCCCTTATCAATTCAGGCCCAATTAAGATTATTACGCAATAGTCTTTCTGTCCGCGCACACTCCTACCAAGTCCTTGCTCAATGATACGAGCCAATCTTGTTATCGTGATTTCGCTATTTGGTCGACATTGTTCTTCGTAACGGTCAGCTAAACTTTCCGAATATGGCTTTGAATCAAATATTAAAAGACGGCAAGTGTCGTCGGGCAAATCAATCCCGTCATAACGATTAACTATAACGAGTGGCAAATCATATTTTCCATTTTTTAATCGCTCTATTTCTGAACTGATAGTTAAAAGTGTCAGCGACAGCGGCACCGTATGCATTCCAGTCTCGACTGCTTGCAAAACTTGGAGTTAAGGCAACAACACCAAATTTATTTTGCTTCGGTCTTCCAAACTCTTTAACCATCAGTCCACGATCTAACGATTCGTGAATTAAAGAAGGAATTAGAATCATTTTTTCACCAGACCAGCGCTCATTTTTTGAAACCAACGGATTTCTAATTGTTTCCGAAGCTAGTCTTAAACCTTTCACCAAAAATGAGTCATCAGTAACTGTCGCTGACATGAAAACCCTGTGTGAAGCTCTATAATATGATCCAAATAAATCCAATGGGCTTAATTTAGGAATAATTTCAAGACCACCGCCCGAAATTACACAAAAACAATCTTTGATAATGTCCTTAACCAAAGGCCATACAAACCATATGTCTGGGCGTTGAGTTTTTTTACAAGAATCATTGGAAGATTTTTGAGGTTCTTCAGACACCTTTTTCTGTAAAATGCTGGTAACCTCTTGTGACTTTTCCCTCCAATCCCAATAAGGCACTGGAATTAAAGCGCTCTCTTCACCACCACGTATATCAGAAAAAGTTCCCGCTCCCTGTAATTCTAACTCCTTACTAAATAAATCCAAAATTTGTTGATAGGCTGGCTCGCCGCGTTTAATGCGTATCGCAAAAGCATCGCGAATCGAATCAATGCAAGCATGACAATCATCCAAAACC
>CAXUBD010000101.1:8159-9361 GCA_964249225.1 uncultured Verrucomicrobiota bacterium
TAAATAGTTTTTGGACGGACGTAATCAGAATTGATTTGGAATCAAAAAAATCATTTGGCAAATCGCCAACTGCTGTGCAATAGCGAATACCAAATTGCCGTGCCTGTGAACATGTTTGATCTATTAAATAATTGTTGGGACACACATAAACTGCTGGCCCGACACCTTCGTTAAGTTTGGATTGAAGGATAAGCAACCCAATTAACGTCTTACCTTGACCCGTATGTAATTTCAAAATTACATCCCTTCGAGAACGAAAATCGCTGTTCCACGCCTGCAATACTTCAGCCTGCACGGGACGCAGCTCTCCTTTGTCACTCGCACGATCGAGCGTGTCATATATTGCTGCGGGTTCGAGCGGCTTGTGGAGTTCTTTTTTTCCAAGGCGTTTAGCAAAATCAATCATAACGATTTCTTTAGGTTTGATGAAATGGCACTTTGAATCCAAGATTTTCTAACTAATGATTTGATATGCCCAATTCAGAACCGAGTCGAGAAATTTCAAACGCGAATTGGCTTCCCCAAAGCCCGCCATGAGCTAGATGCCCAAATGATCCGTTCGCTTGCGCGAATTGTGGTGCATGAATTGAATTGGCGAAAATTGGTGAAATTCGCGTCAAAAAAACATTTTCCGGCAGGGCGTCACTCCGTGCGCGCCGTCGTGGTGAACCAGAGAGCGTTCGTTAGCAGGAGGCGGCTTGGCTCAAGGATTTCCGCCGCCGCCGGACGCGCCGTAAACCTGCCCCGTCGCGTAACTCGATTCATGCGACGCGAGCAGCACATAAACCGGCGCGAGTTCCACCGGCTGGCCCGGACGTTTCATCGGCACCTGATCGCCCATTTTTTGCACGCGCTTGGGCGGCTGGCCGCCGCTGGATTGCAACGGCGTCCAAAACGGCCCCGGCGAAACGGCGTTCACGCGGACGCCTTTTTCCGCCAGTTGCTGCGCCAGGCTTTTTGTGAATGACACGATGCAGCTTTTCGTTTGCGCATAATCCAGCAGGTTCGGCGATGGATCATACGCCTGCACGGACGAAGTATTGATGATGGTTGCGCCCGGCTGGAGATGCGGCACCGCCGCCTTCGTGATCCAAAACAGCGCATACACGTTCGTCTTGAACGTCGAATCAAACTGTTCCGTCGTGATGTCCAAGATGGAATCGGTAGATTGCTGTTGGCCGGCATTGTTGACTAAAATATCC
>CAXUBD010000102.1:0-1138 GCA_964249225.1 uncultured Verrucomicrobiota bacterium
ACGGCGTCGTCGCGCAGGGTGAGATTCTGGCTCTGGGTGATTTGACCGGCCAGATAGGTGTTATTGGCATTGCTCAGGTTGGTGATGAGCGTGCCGATGGTGGTCAAGGGCGGGATGGGCGTGAGGAAGTTGGGATTGCCCGTCATTGCAGTCTTGATGTTGTTACCGGATTGGAGCAGTCCTGGGATGTTGAGTTTGCCCAGGTTTAGTTTTGTCTGTGCCATGTGATTACCCTTTCGTTAGCCGAAGAATCGCAAAACAGCCGACCCTCTGGCCTGTTTATGGTTGAGGCGCCATTTTCCAAAAGTCGGAAAAAAAAATCAAGAATTTTTTTGAAAAACGATGAAAAAAGCGTTTTCATGTCACGAACGGCGAATGTGATGTCACGAACGGAAATTATGATGTGAGAATCGCCAATTGTGATGTCACGAACTACGTTTGTGATGTGAGATTTTCAGAATATGATGTCACAAACGACGATTGTTAGATGACAAACGGCGTTTGTTTGACTGCAAACGGAAAATGTTTGTGAAGAATCGGCGATTGTTTGTGAAGATTTTTGGTTTGTTTGCAAAGAATCGTCGCGAGTTGTTAAAGGATCATCGCGAGTTGATGAACTATTTGCGTTTGTTGACAAAGAATCGCCGGTTGTTTGTGAAGAAACGGCGCGGGTTATCGAAGAATCGTCGCGGGCTGAAGAACAAATGACGGATGTTTGTGAATAATCTTCACGTGACGGAAAATTTCGGCATGGTTTGGAGCGCAAACGTGCTGGATCAAACTTTGTCAGAAAACGGATTTCCCTTCTCCGCCGGCAGCGTGCGGCGCAGAAACATCGGGCTGACGAACAGATATATCCAGCCAATCACAACGTGCATGGCAAAGGCGAAACACAAGCGGACCAGATCGAACACATTGAAATCGAAACATAGGATCGCGATGGTCATCAGCAACGCGCCGGGCAGCAGCGCGGCGGCGGCGAGCCGCCAGCTCTGGCGGAAATTCAGATCGCGATTGGCAAAAAAACAGATCAACCACACGGTCAGAAAATAAAACGTGGCCACCACGATCCACGAAAGCAGCTGGCAGGAAATCGTCGCGAGCGCGGCGATGGCCAGCAGGTTGGGTTTCCACGCGC
>CAXUBD010000102.1:1148-2041 GCA_964249225.1 uncultured Verrucomicrobiota bacterium
TTGGTTGAACGGCATTCCCCGGTCGCTTGCGTAAGGGAATTCCGCCTCGCCAAATAATGAGAAAATGGAAATGGATTCACGTCCGAATTCAATCTGAAACGGCGCGGGCGAACGGATCGTTCCGCTGTGTTTGAGATCAACGACAAAGGCGAGAAAGCGTCCTTCCGCCAGAAGTTTCGGCGTGGCGTCCGGCCAGCCGAGTTTGCCGAAATAAATTCCGCCGCTGGCCGGCAATTGCCTGATCGCGGCGTCCACGGTCGGGCAGCAGCCGTCTTTTAAAAACCAGACGACGGACGCGGTGGCGAGCAGCGCGACGATGAATTGCACGAGCAGCAGCCGCTCGAATGACGCGTGCGCGAACGCCGCCACGCCGCGCGGCGTGACCGGTTCCCAGGCAAAATTGGATTCAGCAGGCGCGTTCACGGCAAGAATCTAGCCAGAGCTGGACACAGATGAAACAGATTAACTCCGGCTCGGATCGGAAACGGTTTCACGCAGCCGGCTTGTCCGGGCGTAAAATTTCAGGTCGCGGGCGGCGGCTTTTGATTTTGCGGCGGCGTGTGGATGACGGGAATCGGGTAGCGCAATTTCATCACGTCGTCCACGAGCACTTCGATGAAATAAGTCCCGGCGGTTTCAAACTTGACCTGGCCGAAGATCATGACGCCGGTGGCCGCGAAGGCCGGGTCGCGCAGTTCAAATTTCACCTCGCCCTTGTTCAGCACCGTCGTCTGGTCAGGCGCGATGAGCCGGGTGGTTTCCGTGAACTGGCCGATGCCCGCCGTCCAGCGGTTGAAGATGCAGATGCGCGGGGCGACCACGGGCAGTTGCGGCACGTGGACGACATTGATGACGCCGATGACACTGTTCGCGAGATCGGCGAGATACTCCGC
>CAXUBD010000102.1:2051-9239 GCA_964249225.1 uncultured Verrucomicrobiota bacterium
GGCTTCCTGGCGGACTTCCTCGCACAGGAGCGAGCATTGGAGGTCGGGGAGAATTCGGGTGGCTTGCATAAAGTTGAGAGTTTTAATTGAGAGAATTTTCTGCGGCGCGTACGGTGTTTTGCATCAGCATCGCGATCGTCATCGGGCCGACGCCGCCGGGATTGGGCGTGATTTTTCCGGCGACTTTTTGAACGGCGGCAAAATCCACGTCGCCGATGAGTTTTCCGTCCACGCGATTCACGCCCACATCAATGACCGTGGCGCCGGGCTTGACCATTTCGGCCTTCACAAATTCAGGAACGCCCAGCGCCGCGATCAAAATGTCCGCGCGCCGGCAATGCGCCTTGATATCGCGCGTGGCGGAATGACAAATCGTCACGGTCGCATTCGCGTTTTTGCCTTTCTGGCAAAGCATCGCGGCCATTGGTTTGCCGACGATGTTGCCGCGTCCGAGCACGACAACTTCCGCGCCGTCCGTTTTCACATTTGAACGCGCGAGCAATTCGACAATTCCCGCCGGCGTGCACGGAAGAAAACCCGTCCCGTCGCCGAGCATCAGCTTGCCGACGTTCACCGGATGAAAACCGTCCACGTCTTTCTGCGGGAAAACGGCGGAATAAATTTTCGATTCGGAAACCTGTTTCGGCAACGGCGCTTGCACCAAAATTCCATGCAGACGCGGATCGGAATTTAATTTTGCGATCAGCGCGAGCAAATCTTTTTCGCTCGCGGCTTCGGGCAGAATGTGAGTTTCCGAAAAAATGCCGAGTTCCGCGCAGGCTTTTTCCTTGCGACCGACATACACTTTCGAGGCCGCGTCTTCGCCGACGCGCACAAATGCGAGGCCGGGGGTCAGGCCATTTTTTTCCAGTTCCACGACGCGCGCGACGAGTTCGCGCTGGATTTGCACGGCGATGGCGCGACCGTCAATGAGATTGTCCAGGGCCATCACTGGTCAACGACCTGGATGCGCTGGATCGTCAGGACGGGCGTGTCTTTCCAGCGTTTGGCCATGCCTTCCTCGCCGGTCACGATGATGTGCAGCCCGTTGTAACGGCCCAAATCCAGGTTCGTGGTGGTCGTGAAAAGATAATCAACCGCCACATCCGTGTGCGGATCGAACAATTCATAATCCGTCGGCTCGATGATGCTGTTGACGTGGCGCACCGTGCCTTCGTGCGTCACGACGCGCGGGGGCAGATTGGTGTCCGCTTCGGCGGGCGTGTTCGTATCGGTCATCACCGGCGCGGGAGAATTTGTATCCGGCGCGGCGGGCGCGTTAGTGTCGGGCGCGGGCGGAACATTGGCTGGCTCAGTGACCATGGGCTGGGGTTCGGGCACGGGCATGATCATCGGGACCGGTTGGGTTTCCGTGGAAGGCAGGACATTGGTCGCCAAATTGCCCGATGATTCCTGTTTCAAATACATCGCGGCGACAAACGCGTAGGCGTTGGCCGGCACTTCGATCCGCGTCCATTCGCCCTTGGTGAGGGTTCCGGTGACAGCGGTGCCGCGTTCGATCACGCCGAGGATGCCGTAATTTTCGCTCGGTCCGGCGCGCAGATTCAATTTTTTCGGCAGAACAGTTTTGTTCGTCCCGTCTATGAATGAGGAACGCACCCACACGCTCGCGTTGGTCGGGCAACTGATCTTCGCCCACTGCGCCGGTTCGCCGGTCTTGTGCTTGTCCAGATTGATCTGGTTCAAAACGGTCACGGCTTCGCCTTTCGTGAGATGCGCGACGACTTCGCCGTTAAGACCGGCCTGGCTGCGGATGTTTAAATTGTTGACGGCCACTTCCGCCGCGCCGGGCGCGAGCGCAACGGTCGGCTCGGATAATGCGGACGCCGAAGCCTTGTTCGCCGACAATGGCTGGCGTTTCTTATGCCGCGCGGGCGCTTTTTTGGCTGGCGCGTTCGTGACTTCCGACGCGGGCGCAACCGCAGGAGTTGGGGTGAGAATCGGCGCGGGAATCGGCGGCAAAGGTTGTGGCGGCGGAACATTGGTGTGGTTCTGCGCGATGGCGCCGGCGGCGAGCATCACAACCAAAATTATCGAGCAATTCGTTTTCATCATTCCAAGAGTAAAGTTTTAATTTCCGTTTCTGTCAATGTCCGCCAGCGGCCCGGTTTCAGTTCGCCCAGTTTTATTTTCCCGATCTGCACCCGCTGCAACCGCGTCACTGCGAAATTTTGAGATTCGAACAGCCGCCGCACCTCGCGGTTTTTGCCCTCGGCCAGTTCCAGTTCGACCACGCTCCGCGCGCGGCTCGCCGAAATCAACCGCGTTTTTTCCGCCTTCAACTTTTCACCGCCGTGAAAAATGCCGCGCGTGAACTCCGCAAGCATCGCCGGCTCGACCTTGCCCTCGACCGTCGCGATGTATTTCTTGCGCACACCGTAGCGCGGATGCGTCAAGTGCAAGGCAAATTGTCCATCATTGGTGAGAAAAATCAATCCCTCGCTGTGAAAATCAAGACGGCCGACGGAATTAACCATTCCCCATTCCTTCGGCAGCAAACTGTAAATCGTCGGGCGACCCAGTTCATCCTTGTGCGAACAGACGCATTTCACCGGCTTATGCAGCGCGATGTAAAGTTTCCGTTTCGCGCGCAAAATTTTTCCATCCACGGAAACGTCGTCGTGCGCCGGGTCAATTTTCGTTCCGAGCAAACACACCTGTTTGCCGTTGACGCTGACACGTCCCTCCAAAATGATTTTTTCCGCCGCGCGGCGCGAAGCCACGCCGGCATCCGCGAGAAATTTTTGCAATCGAACGGCAAGTGACATGGGACAGGCGGCAGGTGACAAGAGCGCAAGTCCCGTCACTTGTCACTCGACACTCGCCACATTTTACGCGTCAGGCTTGGTTTTGCGCAGGCCCGTGATGCGGTCGCCGGCCTTCCACTGGCCGCGTTTCTTGAGAAGTTCCGTGCGCTCGAAACGCTTGAGGACATTGCGTTTGCCGCCCAAGGTGGACGCCGCGCGCAGACTGCGATGCTGTGACATAAATTATTTTGGTTGAATTTTCGGTAAAAAACGAACGCTCACAATAACAAATCCTATGATCTCCGCAACGACGAATTTACCACTTCAATTCCTGCAATCGGCGCGCGACTTCCTCGGCGTTGGCGCGGCTGTTGAACGCGCTGATGCGAAAAAATCCTTCTCCCTTCGAGCCGAAACCAGAGCCGGGCGTGATGACCACGTTCGCATCGTGCAAAATTTTATCGAACGCCTGCCAGCTCGTGACGCCTTTCGGCGTGCGCACCCAGATATACGGCGCGTTCACGCCGCCGAAAACTTTCAGTCCGGCCTTCTTCGCGCCTTTGCGCAGAACTTCCGCGTTGCCGAGATAATGTTTAATGAGCGCGGCCACCTGCAATTTTCCTTCCGGCGAATAGAGCGCCTCCGCCGCGCGTTGGACGATGTAACTCACGCCGTTGAACTTCGTCGTCATGCGCCGATGCCAGAGCGGATGCAGCGGTTTGAATTCGCCGGATTTCGTCTGCGCGTTGAGCGATTTGGGAACGACCGTGAACGCGCAGCGCGTGCCGGTGAAGCCGCCGTTCTTCGAGAAGCTACGGAACTCAATCGCACATTCGCGCGCGCCGGGAATTTCGTAAATGGAATGCGGAATGCCCGGCTCGGTAATGTAAGCCTCGTAAGCCGCGTCGAACAGAATCACGGATTTATTTTCGAGCGCGTATTTCACCCACGCTTCGAGCTGCTCGCGCGTGGCCGCCGCGCCGGTCGGATTGTTCGGCGAGCAAAGATAAATCACGTCAACATGCTTCTTCGGCGGTTCGGGAATGAAACCGTTGCTGGGTTTGCACGGCAGATAAACGAGCTTCGCGTAAGCACCCGCTTCGTTCGCCTCGCCGGTATGGCCGGTCATGACGTTCGTGTCCACATAAACGGGATAAACCGGATCACTGATGGCGATTTTATTTTTACTGCCGAGGATGTCGAGGATCGCGCCGCAATCGCACTTCGAGCCGTCGCTGACAAAAATCTCGTCGTCGGCAATTTCAATTTCTTTGTCGCGAAAATCATTTTGCGCGATGGCGTGGCGTAGCCAGTCGTAGCCTTGTTCCGGGCCGTAGCCTTTGAAGGTTTCGCGCGCGGCCATTTCGTCCACGGCCTTGTGCAGCGCGGCAATGACGGCGAACGGCAGCGGTTCGGTAACATCACCGATGCCGCAACGGATCAATTTTTTCGCGGCTTCGGGATTCGCGTCGCAGAACGCCTTCACGCGCCGGCCGATTTCGGGAAAAAGGTAGCCCGCCTTGAGTTTTAAAAAATTGTCGTTAAGGAATGCCATGGTTTTGAAAATTGAAATCCTATCATTCAAAATCCGGCGGCGGGAATAAAGACCAAAATGCGCCCACCTTTCCGAAACGTGTCATTAAGGCCGTTATTTCCGGCGCTGCCGCCGGGCGCGGGCCAGCCAAAGACAAAAGCCGCCGAGAGCAACCTGCAATGTCACGGCGGGTTCCGGCGCGGGAGTGATTTGCGGGACGGTATAGTTCAAATACCAGGAACCAACGGCGCTTCCTGAAGTGCCGTCAAAATTACCGGTTAACGAGTAGCCGAAATTACAAGTGCCACCAGTATTGAGCGTGAAGCTATAATAATAACTGTTAAGCTGGCTGGTATAGGTGAAAGCTTTTGGCTGTCCCACTTGAAAACTCCCGCCTTTTTCATCATGACCGCCCAAACTACCCGCCAGCGACCCCATGGCTGGATCATTCACGGTTATATTGCTTAAAAAATTCAGCTCATCAGGTGCCTCGGCCAAGCCAGCTTCAAAAGATAGTTCAATTTGCGCGCCTGATATGGGGTCGGTGAAGGTTTGGATATTGCCAGTTGAACTCCAAGTTGCTTCCGCAGGATTCCCGCTGAAAGGTTGATAGTCACCACTGTTCGTGGAACTAAAAGAAAAATACAACGCGCCAAAATAATTCCCCTCCGTCGAATTGTTGTCATAAGTGGAATAAAGAGTCATTCCTTGAACCTTTACGCCTAGCGCCAAAAACAAACATAGAATGCAGATTGGTATCTTTTTCATTTTACTTCGTTCGACTAGCTTCAATTTTAACTTATAAGAAGGAAAAAATCAAGACAGAATTGTCCTAAATGTGGACTGTTTGAGGTTGTGCAAAGAAAAAGCCTAGTGGCTCAAATCAAAAACGCCCGCAGGCGACGCGGTCATTTAGGCGACAAAAAGTCCGCCGCGCAATTGAATCACCAGATCACCGCGCGCTTTTCCGGTGCCAGCCACATCGGGCTGCCGGGCTTGATGCCGAACGCGTCGTAAAATACCTGCACGTTGAGCAGCGGACCGTAGGCGCGAAACTGGCCGGGCGAATGCGGGTCCACCGTGACGAGCCGTTGCGCGTCCGCGTCGCGGATGTTCGTGCGCCAGATTTGCGCGAACGAAATGAAAAATCTTTGCTCCGGCGTAAAGCCGTCAATCGTTTTTCGCTGCGCTGGATTTTTCGCCAGCGCGCGTTGCAATGCTTCGTAGGAAATATTTACGCCGCCGAGATCCGCCAGATTTTCGCCCAAGGTCAGTTTGCCGTTCACATGCAGGCCGGGCAGCGCTTCAAAGGAATTATATTCATCCACAACTTTTTGCGCGCGATCATCAAATGCCTGGCTGTCGGCCGCCGTCCACCAGTCGTTGAGATTGCCGTCGGCGTCAAATTTGCGTCCTTCATCATCGTAACCGTGCGTCATTTCGTGGCCGATGATGACGCCGATCGCGCCGTAATTTACCGCGTCATCCATCGTCACGTCAAAAAACGGCGGCTGCAAAATTCCGGCGGGAAAAACAATTTCATTCAGCGGCGGATTAAAATATGCGTTGACGGTTTCCGGCGTCATGCCCCACTCGGTGCGGTCCACCGTTTTGCCGACGCGCGCGATTTCGCGGCGCGATTCAAACGCTTCCGCGCGGCGGATGTTGCCGAGCAAATCATCGCGACGAATAACGACGCCCGAATAATCGCGGAATTTATCCGGGTAACCAATTTTCTGCGTGAAGCGCGCGAATTTGGCCAGCGCTTTGGCGCGGGTTTCGTCCGTCATCCAGGAAACTTTTTCGAGCCGGTCATGAAAAACGGATTTCAAGTTTTCAATCAAGTCGTTCATGCGCGTTTTGGCTTCCGGCGGAAAACATTTTTCAACGTAAAGCTGGCCGAGCGCCTCGCCGATGCTGCCGTCAATCATGTGCGCCGCGCGTTTCCAGCGCGGTTCCTGCTGCGGCTGGCCGCTCAAAATCTTGCCGTAAAAATTAAAATTTTCCTGCTCAAAAGCCGCCGGCAAATACGGCGCGCTGGCGTGCAACAAATGCCAGCGCAAATAAATTTTCCAGTCCGACAACGGATGGGTTTGGATCAATTCGTTGACGGCCACAAAAAATTCGGGTTGGCCGACAATCTCATAATTTGGATCCGCCAGATTCAAATCAGTAAAATAAATATTCCACGGCAACGCCGGCGTTTTCGCGGCCAGTTCGCCGCCGATAAATTTATTATAATTTTTATTCGGATCGCGCAAATCCACGCGCGTGCGGCTCGCGCGGGCTAGTTCGGTTTCCAGCGCGACGACCGTATCGGCTTCGTATGCGGCCGCACCCGGTTTTCTGCCGAGCAGTTCGAACATTTTTTGCACATGACCGCGATATTGCTTTAATTTATCCGCGAAATTTTCCTTCAAATAATAATCGCGATCCGGCAACCCGAGGCCGCCCTGTCCCAAATCAATCGCATAAATCGAACTGTTTTTTTCATCCGGCCCAAAACCAATATTAAAAATTCCGCCGACGCCGCGCTGATGAAAATCCGCCAGCAACGCGAACAAATCCTTGGTGGACTTGATGCCATCAATTTTCTTCAAATCTTTTTCAATCGGTTTGACGCCAAGTTTTTCAATGCGATTGGTGTCCATCGCGGATGCAAAAAAATCACCAACCTCGCGCTGAACGGAATTGGTTTGCGAAATTTTACTTTCGCGCGCGGCGGTTTCCAGAATTTCATGGATCAAATACCAGTTGCGTTCCGCCAGTTCCGTGAACGACGCCCAGCGTGATTTATCCGGCGGCACCGGATTGTTTTTCAACCATTGGCCGGCGGCGAAATGATAAAAATCCACGCTGGGATCCACCGAGCGATCCATATAGTCC
>CAXUBD010000103.1:0-9237 GCA_964249225.1 uncultured Verrucomicrobiota bacterium
ACGGATTGTCGCGTCGGCAGAATTATCGAAAGCCGACAAAGTTTTGGAAATCGGGCCGGGGCTTGGTCCGCTCACGGAATTGCTTTTGGAAAAAGCCGGCGAAGTTCTGGCGATTGAAATGGACCGCCGGCTCGTGGAAGTTTTGCGCGAACGATTCAACGCAGGACAGGCGTCGCGCTTGTCGTCACAAACAGAAGCCAACGAAGAAAACAAAGAATCTTGGTTGCCTCCGTTATCTTCTGTAAAAAAAATCGGGACAGGCGAGACGCCGGTCTTACAATTATTGCACGCCGACGCGTTGGAATTTTTGCGCCGCGAGCCGCGCGACTGGAGCGATTGGAAGCTCGTCGCGAATTTGCCCTATTCCGTCGCCTCGCCGATCTTGGTGGAGCTCGCGCAATCGCCCCGGCGGCCGGAGCGCATGGTCACGACGCTGCAACTCGAAGTCGCGCAGCGGCTGATGGCGCAGGCCGACGATGACGATTACGGCGTGCTGACGCTGCTCGTCCAGCTCGATTACGAGCCGCGCGCCAGCTTCAAGATTCCGGCGGACTGTTTTTTCCCCGCGCCGAACGTGGATTCGATGTGCGTCGTGTTGCAACGCCGCGCCCGGCCCCTGCTCGCTGGCGGCCAGCGCGCCGCGTTCGTGAAGATCGTGAAGCGCGCGTTCTCGCAACGGCGCAAGATGATGCTGAAACTGTTGAAACAGGATTGGGCGGTGGACAAACTGGCGTCCGCGTTTGCGGAATTAAAAATCTCGCCGCAGGAACGCGCGGAGAAATTGAGCTTGGAACAATTCGTTCAATTAACAAAAATGCTAGTCGAAAAATATGAGGCATTATAGTTTCAGCAATTATCACAGCTTGATTTATTCTGCTTTGAATAATTCGAGTCATCAGCATAAACAGCTTTTGGAAGAAATCGCTGATTTCAAAACGAATGCCACAGAATTAAATGATCAGGAGAAACTAATTCAGCTACACATTTACGGGCAAAAACTTGAAGCATCCAGAATTGTAGTAACGCTTTTGGCGCATAGCTTTATTGAAGCGCTGGCAAATTTTTACATTTCACTCAAATGTAAATCTGAACAGTTCAAAGTTTTAGAACGTGGAAGTTTGATGAATAAATGGATGGTCATTCCGAGTCGTTTTATTCCTGAATATAGTTTTCCAGAAAACGGCAAGCTGCGTGAGGATTTGAAAATGCTAAACGAAACAAGAAATCGGATTAGCCATTTCAAGCCGACAATTATTACCGATGGTCAAACCACTCACGAAGGTTTTTTGCCAGAAATTCCCAAAAGCAGTGGAGAATTTGTCGAATCAATTACCTCGTTGCCATTGCGATTGCTCAAACATTTGTCACTATTTGATAAAAGCGGAGATGTGACAACGCTTCTAATGACAAGCGGATTGGCAGAATTTGCACAACAGAAAGAATTTCAATCGGTTTGAAAATTCTGCGGACAAGAATTTGTCCGTGAAAACTTGAGAAAGGCAACCATGAAAAAAATCTATTCCAGATTAAAGTTAAATTGGTTTGACGACTGCTGCCGCGCTGGTGAGCGCATCCTAACTGTTGCGCTGGCACTGTTGGCATTTTACGCGGTATTAAAAGTTTTTGGGGCATGGACATTTCTCATGCTTTTGGGAGTGCTTCATTTATACACTAGGCCAAAGAACCGAGGGATTGAACACGCGAGATTCTTCAAACATAACGGTTATTCTTTCAAAGTGTGGCAGGGATTTAGTGGACGCTGGTATTGGAGATCGGTTAACTGGCCATTTATAGAGCAGCGATCCTCTAAATCAAGGTATGAAGTTCAATATCGTGAAAATGGTGCAACGGAAGTTATAGATGCCTACATATCGCTCAATTACCTTCCGCGTCGGGATGAACCGCTTTCGGAAGACGAACTTAAGAAGCAAAAAGCATATCAGGATTTTTGCGAGTGGGTAATAGAAGCTGACCTTGATTGTTTCCCAAAAATCAAAAAAATGAAGGTTGAACTGAATCATTGGAGATACGGTGATAGCAAGGGCTTATTTTGAAATTTGTTCGCGTATTTCGCGTGGTTCGCGGTTAAAAATTTTTCCGAAAATAATTTTATTTCCCATGGCCGAAGAAATTTTTGACATCGTCAACGAGCGCGACGAGGTGGTCGGGCAAAACACGCGGCGCGAGGTTCATGCGCGCGGGTTGTGGCATCGCGCGGTGCATGTGCTGGTGTTCAATGCGCGCGGCGAGGTGTTTCTCCAGAAGCGCTCCATGAAAAAGGACATCGCCGCCGGCAAATGGGATTCGTCGGCGTCCGGCCATCTGGACAGCGGCGAGGATTACGACGCGTGCGCGGTGCGCGAGGTGCGCGAGGAGATCGGACTGAAATTAAGTTCGCCGCCGCAAAGGCTTTTCAAAATTGATGCGCGCAAGGAGACGGGTTGGGAATTTTGCTGGATTTACCGCTGCGAAAGCGAAGGGCCGTTCGCGTTGCATCCCGAAGAAATCGAGACGGGCGATTGGTTCGCGCCGGACGCGGTGACGAAGTGGGTGGATGAAAAGCCGCAGGAGTTTGCGAGCGCGTTTGTGTTGATTTGGAAAAAGTTTTTAACCACGGATGCACACGGATAAACACGGATGGATAAAACGCAGAGGCGCAGAGAACGCAAAGAGTCACAAAGATTTTTTATCTCGGCGTTTCTCCGCGTTCTCTGCGCCTCTGCGTTTGATTATTATCCGTGTGCATCCGTGCTAATCCGTGGTTGAAACTTCGTTTCTTTACCTTTTTGACAAATGAAGTAATTTGCTGTCATGCAAAATTATTTCGTTCCGATTGTAGTTGAGCAAACGGGCCGCGGCGAGCGGAGCTGGGACATTTATTCGCGGCTGCTCGTTGATAGAATTCTTTTTCTCGGCACGCCGGTGGATGACACGGTGGCGAACATCATCATCGCGCAGCTTTTGTTTCTCCAGATGGCCGATCCGAAAAAGGACATCCATCTTTACATCAATTCGCCCGGCGGCAGCGTCACGGCGGGGCTGGCGATCTACGACACGATCCAATACATGACCTGCGACGTGAACACTTATTGCGTCGGTCAGGCGGCGAGCATGGGCGCGGTGCTGTTGTGCGCGGGCACGAAGGGCAAGCGGTTCGCGCTGCCGAATTCCAACGTCATGATCCATCAAGTGCTCGGCGGCGCGGAAGGCCAGGCGAGCGACGTGGAGATCCGCGTGAAACATATGCTCAAGCTGAAGCAGACGTTGAACGGAATTCTTTCCAAGCACACGGGCAAGCCGATCGAACAGGTGGAACGTGATTGCGACCGCGACAATTTCATGTCCGCCGAGGAAGCGAAGGCTTACGGCCTCGTGGATCAAGTTGTGCAATCGCGCCGGGAAATTCCGGGCGTGGAAAAAAGTTCAGTAGTTGTTTAATTAAAAATGGCGCGCCCGACTAACATCACGATGTGCAGTTTCTGCGGCAAGTCGCACGCGGAAGTCCGCAAGCTCATCTCCGGGCCGGGCGTTTACATCTGCGACAACTGCATCATCCTTTGCAAAAACGTCCTCGACCGCGAGCTGCAGGTTCAGGCCGAGAAAAAGCAGCCGAAGTTCACCGTGCCCAAACCGGCGGAAATCAAACGCCAGCTCGACCTTTATTGCATCGGGCAGGAACAGGCGAAAAAAACTTTGGCCGTCGCCGTTCACAATCATTACAAACGCATCCAGCCGGAAGCCGCGCCGGAAAATGACGACGCAAAATCCGCGCGCGTTGATCCGCACGCCGGAGTTGAGATCGAGAAGAGCAATATTTTGATGATCGGGCCGACGGGTTCGGGCAAAACGTTGCTCGCGCGCACGCTCGCGAAAATTCTCGATGTGCCGTTTGCGATTGCCGATGCCACGACGTTGACCGAGGCCGGTTACGTCGGCGAGGACGTGGAAAATATCATTTTGCGCCTCCTGCAAAATTCCGATTACGACGTGAAGCGCGCGCAACGCGGCATCGTTTACATTGACGAGATTGACAAGATCGCGCGCCGGTCGGAAAGCGCGTCCATCACGCGCGACGTGAGCGGCGAAGGCGTCCAGCAGGCATTGCTGAAAATCCTCGAAGGCACGGTCTGAAACGTCCCGCCGCAGGGCGGGCGCAAACATCCGCAGCAGGAATACATCCGCGTGGACACGACGGACATTTTATTTATTTGCGGCGGCGCGTTCACGAGTCTGGAAAAAATTGTTCAACGACGTCTCGGCCGGCACACGATGGGATTTACTGCGATCGGCGAAACACACAAAACTTCTTCGCACGCCGCGCGCGACGAAATGTTGTCGCACGTCGAGCCGGAAGATTTGCTGAACGCCGGTTTCATTCCCGAATTCGTCGGGCGGTTGCCGATCGTCACGACGCTCGCGGAATTGACCGAGGACCAGATGGTTTCCATTTTAACTGAGCCGAAGAACGCGCTGACGAAACAATTCGCCAAGCTCATGGCGATGGAAGGCGTTGAACTGGAATTCACGCCCGACGCCCGGCGCGAACTGGCGGCGCAGGCGCTGAAAAAAGGGACGGGCGCGCGGGCGTTGCGCGGGCTGATCGAGAAGCTGATGCTCGACGTGATGTTCGACGCGCCGGACAACGCCAGCATCGCCCACGTCAAGATCACGCGGCAAGTCGTGCGCGGCGAAAGCCAGCCGATTGTCAGACGGAAGCAGGACGCGGAGGCGGCGTAATCTATTTTTTCTTTCTCCCCAATCCCCAAATCAGCCACACGGCGAGGGCGACCAGCAGGATCAACCACCAGAAATAAAACAGATCGCGTCCGGCCATGGCCGCAAACTCATGCGCGGGCGGGAAAAGCAAAATCAAAGCCGTCATCACGACCAGCAGAGCAACCAGTTTGAAAAAGGCGATCCAGCGCGGGTTCATGGATTATTTGTCGGCACAAATTCGGCGCGCGCTTTCTGCAAGTCGGCCAGCGGAAGCAGCATGTTCACGCCGCCGGAATTGCCGCCAAAGACCAACGGCGCCTTGCCATCCCATTTTTCCACGATTTGCAAATCAATGAATGCAGGCGTTTGCTTGAGCGCCTCACCGCGAATCCGGATTGATTCGGCGTCGCCCTTGGCTTTGATAACCACGGTGTCCGCTTCGATCTGCGCTTTCTGCTGGGTGAATTTCGCTTTCGCGGCTTCCTGCTCCTGCACCATTTTGGCTTCGATGGCGGTTTCCAATTCTTTTGAGAGGTCAATGTTTTGAATGACCACGTCATCCACCACTAAAATTGGACCCACCTTTATTCGCGCGCTGGCCAATGCCTTGTCTTTGATCTCTTCGCGGTTTTTTACAATTTGTTCCGCGCTTTCCAACGCCGTCACTTCCTTCAACGCCTCTTGCACGCGCGGGGCGATCAAGCTGTCGAACGGATCGCCGGCATAACCTTGATAAATTTGCACGACGGAAGCTTCCGGCACGCGAAACAGAACCTGCAAATCCATGTTCACCTGTTGCAAATCCGAAGAATAACAGGAGGCTTGTACTTCACGTGTTTGTTGGCGGATGGCCACCGGCACAATGGTGGTGATGAATGGAGTTTTGTATCCGAAACCTTGCGGCTTGAAAACCGGCGACACTTTTCCCAGCGTGACTTCCACGCCGCGATAACCCGGCTGCACAACGTAACTGCTCGTGGACGCGGCAATGACGATGACAAAGATAAGGATGGCAACGCCGATCAGTTTGGCGACGGTTTGGGATTTCATGCGCAAAGATTAGTTAAATATTTTCGGCGAACCAATCACAATTTTCACCATCGATTATACGCCGATATCCTCATTCCAAAGTTCCGGCCTGGCTTGGATAAAATCGCGCATGAGCCGGATGCACGCCGGATCTTGCAGCACTTCCACGGTCACGCCTTGCGAGCGGACGTATTCCTCCGGCCCTTGAAACGTCTGGTTCTCGCCGACGACGATGCGCGGAATTTTGTAAAGCAATGCCGCGCCGCTGCACATCGGACACGGCGAAAGGGTGGAATACAAAACGCAGCGCGAATAAATTTTCGCCGTGAGCCGCCCGGCATTTTCAAGGCAGTTCATTTCTGCGTGATGAATCACGCTGCCGTGCTGCACGCGCTGGTTGTGCCCGCGCCCGATGATTTTGCCGTCGCAAACCAGCACCGAGCCGATGGGAATGCCACCGGCGGCCAATCCTTTTTTCGCCTCCTCAATCGCTGCTTCAAGAAATTTGTCCATGCCGGCGATTAAATTATTTTTTGCCGGACGGCGAAAGCAAAATCACACTTGCCGAATACGGCGCGAACGAGCGGGAGAAATTTGCAGATGCATTTTCAAATTGTTCCTGCGCGATGTCCGGCGAGCCGGTTCCGGCGCGCGCGGCTTCGTCCTGCGGGATGCCGTAGGAAAAAAGCGTCGCGTTTGTGGCCGGGCTGAAATTGTCGAGCGAGAAATCCGCCGTCAAACTGTTCGTCGGATTTTTGTTGATGACGAGCAGCGCGAGCGAGCCGTCCGCGCGCCGCGCGGCGTAGGCGGAAAGATTTTTATCATCGCTGCCCGCGCGTACAATCTGGTCGCCGCCGCGCGCGAAAAATTTCAGCAGCTTCGCGGTGTAAAACGTGGGGTAGCGCGTGCGGTTGCCGGACAGAATCCCGTAGTCGCCGTAATCGCGCCAGCCGTAGAGCGCGGGGCTGTCGTTGTTTTTCCGGTCCTGGCCGTTCCGCAAATCCCACCAGACGAGCGCGTTGAATTCCGTCTGCATGATCTGGCCAAGGCTGTCGGCGAGAAAAAGCCCGTTGACGAGGCTCGTGGTCTGCTTGCCGGGTTTGTCGGAAACGGAATTGTTTTCCGTGCAGATCAATTCCACGTTCGTGCCGGCGTCGCCGAGATAATCGGTCAGTTGTTGGCGCAAACTTTTCGCGTCAGCCGTCCATTTGGCGGCGGATTGCAAGAGGCGAGCGTCATTTTCCCGCCCGGAATTTTGCGCGTAGCGATGGTAAATTACAAAATCGGGCGTCACGCCGAGTTGCTTCAACGTGGCGAGCATGACGGGCGTCCAGCCGGCGTGCGATTTGCCGGTGCGCGGATTGGTCACTGGATGGTCGGGATAATTGGCGTATTCATTTTCCGTTTCGACGGCGACGACGCCGATTTTGATCGTCGGGTCGGCGGCTTTCATCTGCCGGATGAAATCTTTTGCGCGCGTTGCGTAAATCAACGGGTCGTGTGGGCGCGAATTTTCGTCGTGTTCCCACGAGCCGTAATTTTCGTTGCCGATTTCCCAATACTTGAAGCCGAGACGGTTTGTGATGTTCGCGTAACGCACCCACGCCGCCGCTTCTTCGGGCGTGCCGGAGCCGTAGTTGACGGTGATGAAAACCTGCGCGGCAAGGTTCGTGGCGACGTGCGTGAATTGCGCGAACGAAGTCGGCCAGTTCCGGTCCGCGCCGCTTTTGTTGAGCGCCCAATGATAATCGTCCGAGGCCGAGCCGCCTGGAAAACGCAGCGTGCGCCAGTCCATTTCGCGCAACGTGGCGAGCGTGCCGGGCGTGTCGAATTGCGAATCCCAAACGGCCACGTTCATGCCGAAAAGCCGCGCGTCAACGGTGCGGACAATTTGCGCGGCGTCCACGCTGACGTGAACGGTATTTGTTTGCGCCAACGCAATCGGCGCAAATCCAAAAAATAAAATCGCGCGGAAATATTTTAAGCGGTTCATTTTTTAACGCGCGAAAATCTGGCGGATGACGTCTTCAATCGGCACTTCTTGAATATCAATATCCGTCACGGGCAAATCATCGAGCAACGCCTTGCACGTTGGAATCACGCGGTCGCGTTTGACCTTGAATTTGATCGCTTCGGAAGTTTTTTCCACCACTTCGCCATAACGATTCAAATTGTCCGTTGAAATTTCGTTCGCCTTTTTGAATTGAATCGTGACGAGTTTGAAATCAGCGAAGCGGTCGACAATCTCGCTCAACTTGCCGTCGAAGAAAATTTTTCCGTGGTCAATGATGATGACGCGTTCGCACAATTCCTGGATGTCAGCCATGTAATGGCTCGTGAGCAGAATCGTCGTCTTCTGCGCGGCGTTGTGGCGGCGGATGAAATCGCGGACGGTTTTCTGCGAAGTCACGTCGAGGCCGATGGTCGGTTCGTCGAGAAATAGAACTTTCGGCTGGTGCAATAGCGACGCGATGAGTTCCATTTTCATGCGCTCGCCGAGCGAAAGTTCGCGGACACTGACGTTAAGCTTGTCTTTGACGTTGAGCAGTTCGGTCATTTCGCCGACGGTTTTTTCAAACTGGTCTTTTGGAATGCCGTAAATTTTTGCGTTCAGTTCCAGCGATTCGCGCGCGGGCAAATCCCACCACAATTGATTTTTCTGGCCGAGCACGAGCGCGAACTGGCGGCGATAACCATCGGCGCGTTCCCACGGCGTGTAGCCGAGAACTTTCGCCGAACCGCTCGTCGGGTAAAGCAAACCGGCGAGCATTTTCAAAGTGGTCGTTTTGCCCGCGCCGTTCGGGCCGAGAAAACCGACGAGTTCGCCGGGTTCAATCTTGAAATTGACTTCGTTGACGGCGACGGTCTGTTCGTATTGACGGTGGAAAAGCCCTTTAATCGCGCCAGTAAAGCCCGGCTGCTTTTTGTAAGTGCGGAAGGCTTTGGTGAGATTGCTGACTTCGATGACTGGCATGAAATTTTTAGTTTTAAGTTTTGAATTTTTAGTTCCGGAACAAATTAACTAAAAACTCAAAATTAAGAATTAAAAACTTTCAGCGCGCGAGCTGCTTTTCCAAATAGTGAACGACTTGCCTGACGTTGGAATCCACTTCCATGCGGTCTTTGACGAGGCGGCACGCGTGCAGCACCGTGCCGTGATCGCGTCCGCCGTAAGCCTCGCCGATGGTGCTCAACGAACTTTCGGTCATCTGGCGCGAAAGATACATGGCGATCTGGCGCGGGAAGGCGATGTTTTCCGGGCGGCGTTTGCTGGTCATGTCGGCGAGGCGGATGTCAAAATGTTCAGCGACTTTTTTCTGGATGACTTCGATGCTGATGGTCAGTCGGCCTTCTTCGTGCAGGATTTCGCGCAGCAAACCTTCGACAACTTCAATCGAAAGTTTTTTGCCGGTGAGCGACGCGTAGGACGCGACGCGGATGAGCGCGCCGTCGAGGCGGCGGACGTTGGTGCGGATGCGGTTCGCGAGAAAA
>CAXUBD010000104.1:0-9224 GCA_964249225.1 uncultured Verrucomicrobiota bacterium
CTTCGGCGCGCTGCGCTTGCGCGCGCGGATATGCTTTCAATGCGACTGATTTCATTTTTTTCTTAAAATTATTTTTCCGGCGACGCTCAACTGGTGCGCCCGCCTTTGAATTCAAAGAGCGAGTTCACCGACGAATTATTGTGAATCCGTTTGATGGCTTCGCCCAAAAGTCCGGCGACCGACAGCGTCGTGATCTTCACTCCGTCAATCGCAGGGCGTTGGACTGTATCAGTTGTTATCAGCTCGTCAATAGCCGATTTACGCAATCTTTCGATGCCGGTCTGCCCCAAAATCGCGTGCGAGACGCAGGCGATGATTTGCTTCGCGCCTTTTTTCTTCAACAAAGCCGCCGCCGAAGTGAGCGTGCCAGCCGTCAAATCGTCCACGAGCAAAACATTTTTGCCTTTGATGTCGCCGATGACGGCCATGGACTCGACGTGCGTCGCGCTGGTGCGCCGTTTCGCGACGATGGCCAGTCCCGTTTCGAGCATTTGCGAATACGCGTGCGCCATTTTCAATCCGCCGGTGTCCGGGCTGACGACGACGAGGTCGGTCAATTTTTTCTTCTTCAGATAATCATACATCACCGGCGCGGCGTAAAGATGGTCAACCGGAATGTCAAAAAATCCCTGGATCTGCTGCGCGTGCAAATCCATCGTGAGAATCCGATTTGCGCCCGACGCCACCAAAAGATTTGCGACGAGCTTCGCCGTGATCGGCACGCGCGGCTGGTCCTTGCGGTCTTGCCGAGCATAACCATAAAACGGCAGCACCGCCGTGATTTTTGCCGCGCTCGCGCGCCGCAACGCATCCATCATGATAAATAATTCCATCAAATGATGATTCGTCGGCGGCGACGTAGGCTGCACGATGAACACTTCTTCGCCGCGCACATTTTCCTCGATCTTCACGAACGTCTCGCCGTCGGGAAACGGGTGGACGCTGCACTTGCCCAGTTCCACGCCGATGGATTTGCAGATGGCCTTGGCCAGAGTTTCGATCGCCGTGCCGCTAAAAATTTTCACGCGATAATAGATTCAAGGTTAAAAAAGGAAAACCGCCGCAGTCGGCGGAGAAATTGTGAACTGACTGTAACAATCAAAAGCGGCGGTGCAAGTGAATTTCTAGAATCACCGCATAATCCAACCGCCGCCGACGACCAGGTCATCCTGATAAAAAACCGCCGCCTGCCCGGGCGTGATCGCGCGTTGCGGCGTGTGTAATTTTACTTTTACGCGATTATTTTCCAATGGAGAAATCGTAGCCGCCGCGCCGGGATGATTGTAACGGATTTTTGCCGTAACTTCGATTGGCTCGGTCAACTTGTCGAACGGATGCCAGTTGCAGCGGTCGGCGGTGAATTCATCGCGGTCGAGTGCGGAATCGTCGCCCACGACGACGCGATTATTTTCCGCATCCAACTCCACAACGTAAACCGGCTTGCTCGTCGTGATGCCGAGACCTTTGCGCTGGCCGATGGTGTAGAACGCGATGCCGTCGTGCTGGCCGAGAACGTGGCCGTGCAAGTCCACGATGTCGCCGCGCGTTTTTTGCACGAGGTTCGCCGACTGGAGAAAGCCGCCGTAATTGTTGTCCGGCACGAAACAGATTTCCATGCTCTCTTCTTTGTCGGCGGTTTTGAGATTGCAATGCCGCGCGACTTCGCGCGTGTCGCTCTTGGTCTTTTCGCCGAGTGGAAAAATCGCGCGCGCCAGTTGATCCTGTCGCAGCGAGAAGAGAAAATAACTTTGATCCTTCCGCAAATCACGTCCGCGCTTGAGCAGATGGCGTAAACCGTCCGCATTTTTTTCAATGCGCGCAAAATGTCCGGTCGCGATGAAATCCGCGCCAAGCTGATCCGCGCGGTCAATGAGCCGACCGAACTTCAGGTTCTGATTGCACATCACGCACGGATTCGGCGTGCGACCGGCCTTGTATTCATCGGCGAAATATTGGATGACGTGCTTCTGGAATTCCGCCGCCTCGTCAATGAGGTAATACGGGATGTCGAGCTTGTCGCAGACGGCGCGCGCGTCGGTGACGGCCTGCGGGCCGCAGCATTTGTCCTCCGCGCGGTTCACGCAATCCTGCGGCCAGAGTTTGAGCGTGATGCCGATGACCTCGTAGCCCTGCTCGATCAAAAGCGCCGCCGTCGCCGAGGAATCAACTCCTCCGCTCATGCCGCAGACCACGCGCTGACGCTTTTGCGAATTCACAGACGGACATTATACAAGGCGCGGGCGGCGTGTAAAACGGTTTGCGTAAATGGCCGGGAAAATTTCAAATCAGAAATCGCGATAAACTTCCGAGCGATGCTGGATTCGATAAACACGAATAATTTCTTCGCGATGATAAACCCAGTAAAGAATCCGCCAGTCGCCGATGCGAAGTTTGCAAAGACCGGCCAAATCGTCGGGCATTCCAACCAACCGTCGATGGATCATGACGGCGGCATTTTCTGCGAGCCAGAGAATTTTACGTTCGACGCTTGCGCCGATGGCGGAGTCGAGTTCGGCCAGTTGTGCGTCCGCGCGCGAACCTATTTCGACCCGGTAGGACATGACAAGTGGCGCGGCTTCCAGCTTTTGAATTCGCCCGCCTCGTCTTCCTTCCGGGCGACGCGCAATTCCGCGACGATTTTAGGGTTCTGTGCGGTGAGCCAGTCTTGAAGTTCGTCAAGTGTTTCCACCGACGAAAGCACCGGCACGGGAATTTCAACGGTCTCCGTTGTCATGCAATCAACTTACCAGCCGTCAGTGGAATGGCAAGTGACAAACTGATTTCCGCTCATGCCGCAGACGACGCGCTGACGCTTTTGTGAATTCACAGACGAACATTATACAAGGCACGGGCGGCGTGTAAAATGGTTTGCGAAGCGGGTCAGTGGAAATTGCTTAACAACGGCTTGCAAAAAATCCAATTTTGCCCGACAATAAAACCATGAGCAAAACGCTCCATGAAATCGAAGAGGCCATTGAAACGCTGCCTTTGCCGGAACGTCTCCGGCTCTATAAAGATATGCCGCTGTTAATCGGGCGCGGCACCGAAGACCTTGACTGGCAGCGGCTGGGCATCGAGAATTTTTTCCAAGACGACTCGCTGGACGACAACGTCTATGACTCCATTTAAGGCCGGCGACGTGGTCTCGGTGGAATTTCCCTTCTCGGATTTTCAAACTTACAAACGCCGTCCGGGTTTGGTGCTGGTCGCCCGTGAAATGGATTTGCTCGTCGCCCGTCTCACCACGCATCCGCCGCGCGAACCTTCCGACGTGGCGATGAAACACTGGTCGGAAATTGGTTTGCCGCGCGCCTCGACCATTCGCCTGACAAAACTTGTCACGCTTGACCATCGCCTCGTGCATCACAAAATCGGACGCTTGCATCCTGACGATGGCCGGGCGGTCGTGCGGGCTTGGCAGCAAACAATCAATACCTTCGCGGCGGAATTGTTAAAATAAATCTAACTGCTCATGCCGCAGACCACGCGCTGACGCTTTTGCGAATTCACAGACGGACATTATACAAGGCGCGGGCGGCGTGTAAAATGGTTTGAACGAATGTCGGGAAAAATTCAAACCGCGAAATACGCCAAACACGCGAAAAGAAATCTATTCCATTCCAGTGATTTGCCATTGCCCATCTACTTGGTTAAGAAACCACCGACGTATGGTTTGTCGGGTGGTTAAATAATTTTGAGCGGCTGAAGAGTGAGTATCAACATCTGAACTATTGGGTTCTGTTTGTTCAATAATTGTATCAATCATGGCTTTTTGTTGACCGTTACTAGCGTTGGAATTTACTACGTTCATAATATGCACACCTTTTACTCTATCCCAGTAACCTTTCAAAAGCATGGGCTTTAAGTTTAGTGCGTTTGTGAAAACCAATTCGCCAATTTTATCTTCATTGTTTTCTCTCAATGCCCAGAGCAATGATTGGAGAGTGTTTAGCGGATCAGTTGTGCCAGCGTCTGACCACGAATCACGATTCAAATATGGTCCCCGCATAATTTGAGAGATGTTCGTAACATTATTCCATTCAGCTTCAAGGATGCTTTTATCTCGTCTCAATTTTAGATTTTCGTTCTGAAGTTTTGCCAATTCATCGTTTTGTGCGCGTAGCACGCCAACTTCGCCGCGCAATTTCAATAATTCATTGAATTGCTCGTCAGTCAGAGTTTTAGAATCGCCGATTGTCGTGATGCGATTTGAAAGACTTTCGTTGTTTGCTTGTAATTGTTGAATTTGTCCGGCCAGCGACGATTGCTGCTGCTGGAGCGTTTGGTTTTGTTCACGCAGTTTGACTTGCGCCTGATATTGAACCACGGAGAGCGTTGCCATGCCGACAACGACAGCGCTAACGATTGCTGTTTTTGCTTTTGTCCATGCCATAATTTTCAATGCTCCTTTGATGAGGGTTAAGATTGAACCGCTGGCCGCCGCGCCTTTGGCAATCGCCACGGCCGTCACAGATTTTGCCAGCGCCACGGGCGCGGCTTGAACGGAATTGGCGGAAATCGTTCCGGCAATGATGGCCGTGGTCGAACTCACGCCGCGTTTCGTGAAAAATTTCCGCAGCTTTTCCAGCGCGCGGTTCACGCGCATTTTCGCCGCGTCCTCGCTCACGCCCAAAGTTGCGCCAACTTCCGTAAAAGTTTTGTTCTCAAAATATCGCAGCACGAGCGCGTCGTGATCTTTTTGGCCGAGCTGTTCCATCGCGCCGTCCAGCAGCGGCGCGATTTGATTCCACGTTTCTTCGTGCATCGGTTCAGCTTCGTTCAAAGTGGATTGCATGTAAGCCTCCTGTTCGCGACGTTGCCGCCGCCGTTGAATGGTCAGCGCGTTGGCGCTCGCATAGCGCGCCGTGCGGCACAGCCAGCCGGGCAAAATCGTTTTGTCGCCCAGCGAATCCGCCTTGCGCGCGAGAATGATGAAGACCGCCTGCGTGATTTCCCCGGCCAGATGCGCGTCGCGCACCGAGCGCAGCGCGACGGAATAAACCAGATTGACGTGGCGCGACACGAGCGCGGCGAACGCGTCCTCGGAATTGTTCCGGGCAAATTTGCGCAGCAAGCGCAAGTCGTCATTCGGCATTTCACCAATACATTTACGCAGTGGCGGAAAAGTAACAGATTTTTTTGGCGGAAAAAACTTCCGCCTAATGCAAAGCGGCGGAAAAAATTAAATTCTAATAAGCCGCTTAAACGAATTTTTGAAAACATTTATTGCGCGACGGTGAGAATTAAGTAAAAAATAAGTGAACGAAGGCCAATTCGCCAATTGATGACCAGTAATTCAACGCCGAAAACCAATTATCTCGGGTGCGCGCCCATCCGAACCAGCGCACCCCTGAAACAAGGGCTGTATGATCCGCAATTCGAGCATGACGCTTGCGGACTCGGTTTCGTCGTCAACATCAAGGGCGCGAAATCGCATCAGCTGGTTTCCGACGCGCTGCAGATTTTGGTCAACCTGGATCATCGTGGCGCGGTGGGCTGCGAACCGAACACGGGCGACGGCGCGGGGATTTTGATCCAAGTGCCCCATGATTTTTTTGTCGCGGAAGCGGCGAAATTAAATTTCAAACTTCCGGCGTTCGGACAATATGGCGTCGGGCAATTGTTCCTGCCAAAAAATTCCGCCGAGCGCGAAGCCATCAAAAAGGAACTCGCCAAAATCATTTCCGACGAAGGCCAGGCGGTGCTCGGCTGGCGCGATGTGCCGGTGGATAATTCCTCGCTCGGCAAAACCGCCGTCGCCGCCGAGTCGTTCATGGAGCAGGTTTTTGTCGGACGCAACTCCGCGATCAAAGATGACGCGGCGTTCGAGCGGAAACTTTACATCATCCGCAAAGTCGCGGAACAGAAAATCCGTTACGGCAAAACTTTTGCCGGTGGAAAATTCTTTTACGTCTCCAGTTTGTCGGCGCGCACGATCATCTACAAAGGCATGCTCATGTCCGAGCAGGTGGAAAAGTATTACCACGATTTGCGCGAAGAATCCGTGGTCACGGCGCTCGCGCTTGTCCATTCGCGTTTTTCCACAAATACTTTTCCAAGCTGGGATCGCGCGCACCCGAACCGCTGCATCGCGCACAACGGCGAGATCAACACGCTGCGCGGCAACGTGAATTGGATGAAGGCGGCGCAGGCGAATTTCAAATCCGCGACGCTCGGCGATGACATCAAAAAAGTCATTCCCGTCATCAACACCGACGGCAGCGATTCCGCGCAGTTTGATAATTGTGTCGAACTGCTCGTCATGGCGGGTCGCGAATTGCCGCACGCGATGATGATGATGATTCCCGAGCCGTGGGAAAATCACGAGAGCATGGATGCCGAACGTCGCGCGTTTTATGAATTTCATTCCTGCCTTATCGAGCCGTGGGACGGCCCGGCTTCAATGGCGTTCACCGACGGCATCCGCATCGGAGCCTGTCTTGACCGAAATGGACTTCGCCCGTCGCGTTATTACGTCACGAAAGATGACGTAGTAATTATGGCGTCGGAAGCGGGCGTGCTGCCGATCGCGCCGGAACGCATCGCGGTCAAAGGCCGTTTGCAGCCGGGCCGGATGTTTCTCGTGGACACGCAGCAAGGCCGCATCATCGCGGACGAGGAATTGAAGAAAAAATATTCCAGCGCGCAGCCGTATCAAAAATGGCTGGATGAACATCATGTCCTGCTCGAAAATTTACCCGAACCGTCGCAGCACACCGAACCGTCGCACCGGAAAATTTTGCAGCACCAGCAGGCGTTCGGCTACACGTTCGAGGACTTGCGTTTCATCGTCGGCCCGATGGCGAACGACGGCGTGCAACCGCTCGGCTCGATGGGCACGGACACGCCGCTCGCGGTTTTGTCGAACAAGCCGCAGTTGCTTTACAATTATTTCAAGCAATTGTTCGCGCAGGTCACGAACCCGCCGATTGATCCGATCCGCGAGGAAATTGTCACCGCCACGCACACGATGGTCGGCTCGCGCGGCGGTTTGCTGAATCCCGGCCCGGAAAGTTGTTCGGTCATCCGGCTGGAACAACCGATTCTGACCGACGAGGAATTGGACAAGCTGCGTTTCATTGACCGTCCGGGTTTCAAATCCGAGACGCTCTCGATTTTGTTCACCGCCGCCGGCGGCGCGAAAGGTCTGGAAGCCGCGCTGGAAAAACTTTTCACCGACGCTGACGAAGCCATCAAGGACGGCGCGAACATTTTGATTCTATCGGATCGCGGCGTTTCGCCGGAAATGGCGCCCATTCCCGCGTTGCTCGCCACGGCGGGTTTGCATCATCATCTCATCCGCACCGGCGCGCGCGGACGCACCGGCCTCGTCCTCGAGTCCGGCGAACCGCGCGAGGTACATCATTTCGCGCTGCTCATCGGCTACGGCTGCAGCGCCATCAATCCATATCTCGCCTACGAGACGATTGACGATCTCATCAAAGAAAATTTGCTGCTCAACACCGATCATAAAAAGGCGGTGAAAAAATTCGTCAAGGCCGCGATCAAAGGCGTCGTGAAAACGATGGCCAAGATGGGCATCTCGACGATTCAAAGTTATCGCGGCGCGCAAATTTTTGAAGCCATCGGCATCAATAGTGATGTGGTGGACAAGTATTTCACCTGGACGCCGTCGCGCATTCAAGGCATCGGCCTTGACGTGATCGCGGAGGAGGCGCTTACGCGCCATCGCCTCGCGTTCCCGCGCGAATCCGTCGCGCAGCTCGACCCGGGCGGCCAGTATCAATGGCGCGACAATGGCGAATTCCATTTGTTCAATCCGCAGTCCATCCACAAATTGCAGAACGCCTGCCGCACGGGAAGTTATAAAATTTTCCAGGAATACGCCGCGCTGATAAATAATCAGGCGAAAAATCTTTGCACGTTGCGCGGGCTTTTGGATTTCAAGTTCGCGGAAAATCCGATCCCGATTGAAGAAGTCGAATCGGTGGATGAAATCGTGAAGCGTTTCAAGACCGGCGCGATGAGCTACGGCTCAATCTCGAAAGAAGCGCACGAAGCGCTCGCCGTCGCGATGAACCGCATCGGTGGACGCTCGAACACCGGCGAAGGCGGCGAAGACCCGGCGCGTTACAATCTCGAACCGAATGGCGACTCGAAAAATTCCGCGATCAAGCAGGTCGCCAGCGGACGTTTCGGCGTGACGAGTCATTATCTCGTCAACGCGAAAGAACTTCAGATCAAGATGGCGCAGGGCGCGAAGCCCGGCGAAGGCGGCGAATTGCCCGGCAAAAAAGTTTATCCGCCGATCGCAAAAGTTCGCGGCACGACGGCGGGCGTCGGTTTGATTTCGCCGCCGCCGCACCACGACATTTATTCCATCGAAGATTTGGCGGAACTCATTCACGATTTGAAAAATTCCAACCGCAACGCGCGCGTCAGCGTGAAGCTCGTCGCCGAAGTCGGCGTCGGCACGATTGCCGCCGGCGTCTCGAAGGCGCACGCGGACGTGGTTTTGATTTCCGGCCACGACGGCGGCACGGGCGCGTCGCCGCTCTCGTCCATCAAGCACGCGGGCGGCCCGTGGGAACTCGGCCTCGCCGAGGCGCACCAGACGCTCGTGCTGAATAATCTTCGCAGCCGCATTTATGTCGAGGCCGACGGCCAGTTGAAAACCGGGCGTGACGTGGCGATCGCCGCGCTGCTCGGCGCGGAAGAATTTGGTTTTGCGACCGCGCCGCTCGTTTCGCTCGGCTGCATCATGATGCGCGTCTGCCATCTGAACACCTGCCCGGTCGGCGTCGCCACCCAGGACCCGGAGCTGCGCTCACGGTTCGCCGGCGTGCCCGAGCACGTCACCGCCTACATGCTGTTCGTCGCGCAGGAATTGCGCGAGATCATGGCGAAACTCGGCTTCCGCAAAATTGAAGACATGGTCGGGCGCACAGATAAATTATTTCCGTGGAAAGCGATTGAACATTGGAAAGCGCGCGGTTTGGATTTGACGCCAATTTTGCATCAGCCCGAAATGGGCGCGGATGTCGGCGATCTCGGCCCGCGCCCCACAGGTCAGGCACTTGGCGTAAGCGGTATTGCCGTGAAGCTCGATCAGCCGGTCGGCCGGCAAGCCGGCGTCCTCGAACGCCTGCCTGATCACCGCCGGGTCGTCCATCTTCAGACCATCCACCCACATCGCCCGATAGACCGCGTCGACATAGGGCTCGAACACGCCTTCCAACTGCGCGGCGATCGCCGCGCGCATC
>CAXUBD010000105.1:0-3611 GCA_964249225.1 uncultured Verrucomicrobiota bacterium
GCTGCCGACTTACAAGAGCAGCGGCAACGGCAGCACGCCCGACAAGACCTGCGCGCAGAGCGAAGTCGTCGCGCTCGACAATCATCGTTTCCTGGTTTTGCCGCGCGACGGCAACGGCCTTGGCAACAACGCCAACAATCCGAACGTTTACAAAACAATTATTCTCGTGGACACGACCGTGGGTTCGCCGGTGAACCTGATCGCCGACGCGGCGCGCAATGCCGAAGGCGGCACGATCACCAGCAACGGCGTGGCCGGCACGCTTGATCCGACGATCACGCCGTTAAGCTGGGTGGAAGCGGTGAACCTGCTCAACACGAACCAGCTTGCGAAATTCAACGTGCAGTGGGATTCCGGAACCGGCCAGGTTTCAAAACTTACGATGGGCGAAAAATGGGAGGGCGCGACGGTGGTTTCTGCCAACGACCCGGCCAATCCGAATGACTACTTCCTGTTCGTCGGCAATGACAATGATTTTCTCACTTCCGCCGGCCAGATCATCGGACCGGACGGGACACTTGTCAGTTACAACGGATTTGCCGGTTATCCCGCGAACCGCATTCCGGCGCCGCTCGATTCGCCGAACAATGAAAACGACACGCGCATTCTGGCATTCCGCGTCACGATCCAAAAAACCCTGCCGCAGATTGACCACATCGTCGTGATTTATCAGGAGAACTGGAGCTTCGACGCGCTTTACGGAAATTTTCCCGGCGCGAACGGCATCGCCAACGCCGGCAGCATTTCTACAAATCAATTGGATCGTTTGAGCGGCAACCCGATTGCTTCGCTGTTAAATTATGATCCGGTTTCGACCACGATTCCCACACAGAATCCGCCGGTGTCGCTGAACGGCACGCAGGATGTTCGCTTCCTCACCGATACAAATAATGTGAACAGCCCCGCGCTCGTCAACACCTTGTTGCCTTACGGATTGGAAGGGTTCATTGGCTTTGGACCGAGCACCAACGCGGCCAACCTCACCGGCGATATTGTGCATCGCTACTGGCAGGAACAGTTTCAGATTGACCATGGCAACATGGATGAGTTCGTCACTTGGAGCGACAATCCGGGACTCGTGATGAGTCATTTTGATGCGACCTCGCTGCCTGAAGGCCTGCTTGCACAGCAATACACTTTGTGCGACAACTTTTTCCACTCGGCATACGGCGGCTCATTCCTGAACCATCAATTCCTCATCGCGGCGCAGGCTCCGGTTTATCCCGGAGCGGGCGCGATCATTCCAAACAAAGTCTCCACACTGGATACGAACGGCGTGTTGTTGCTGAATGGCAGTGGACGGCTTGTCCAAGACGGTTACATCACGCCGATTGGCGGAGTTTGTTTTGCCAACACGAATTTGACGTTCGATAAAAATTACGTCGTCAACACCGCCCAATCAGTGAACCTGGCGGGCGGGAGCAATCCAAACGCCGTCACGTTCATTCCGTCGCAGAACGACAGCAACCCATCCGACCCCAACCGTCCTTACATCCCGACCATTGGCGACCGTCTGGACGCGGCGGGTGTAAGTTGGAAATGGTATTCCGGCGGTTGGAATCGCGCGCTGGCCGTCACTTCGAGCAACCCGACCAACAGCGGCGTTCAACAAGTCTTTGATTCCGGCATCACGACTTATTTCCAGTGGCATCACCAGCCGCTCGCGTTCTACGATAATTACGCGCCGTGGACAAACGGCGTGCGCAACGCGCGTTCCGCCGCACATTTGCAGGATGAAAATGACTTCTTCGCCGATGTGACGAACAACACATTGCCGTCCGTTGTCTTCATCAAACCATTCGGCCCTGACAACGAACATCCCGGTTACGCCTCGCTGCTTCAAGGCCAGCAGCACGTCGCGAGCATTGTCGCCGCCGTGCAGGCCAATCCCGCGTTGTGGGCGCACACCGCCATCATCGTCACCTACGACGAACACGGCGGTCGCTGGGATCACGTCACTCCGCCGGTGCGCGACATCTGGGGTCCTGGCAGCCGCGTTCCCGGCATCATCATCTCGCCATTCGCGAAAGCGCATAATGTTGACCACACCCAATATGAAACGCTCTCGATCCTGAAGACCATCGAAAATCGTTTCGGTCTTGCGCCGCTCACGTCGGCGGACGCCGCCGCCAACTCGTTCGCACCGGCGTTCAATGCCGCGCCTGCCACTGTGATTGCGACACCTGCGCTTGCCGTCCAGAAATCCGGCAGCCAGATTGCGCTCTCATGGCCGTCCGGCTACACCGGCTATGTGGTGCAGATGAAGACGAATCTGACGGATCTCGACTGGACCACCGTTTATTCGGGAACCAACAGCACGTTCAGCGTCACGCCTGATCCGAACCAGCCCAGCGCCTTCTACCGTCTCATCCATCCATAAATCCGCGCCGCACATCAACAAGCCCGCACGCCATCCTCCGGCGTGCGGGCTTCGTGCCGGGTTCGCACAATGTTTATGAAAATAATTCGACCGGCCTTAATTTTGCTCATCGGCCTTTTTTGTTTGCCACGTGAAATTGCGGCGGCTGATCCGGACAAACGATCCGTCGAACAAGTCAAAGCTGCGTTCGTCAGCCATTACGCGGAATTGTTGCAGGCTGAATATGCAGACTCCTTGGAACTCACACGGCAAATGCAAACAGTCATCGAAAAATTTCTAAAAAATCCCAGCGCGGGAAATTTGACGGCGGCCAGACAGGCGTGGACTGACTGCCGCGAACCCTATCTCCAAAGCGAGGTCGGACGCTTTTACGACGGCCCCATTGATGGTATCGAGGGCTTCATCAATGCCTGGCCGATTGACGAAAATTATCTCGACTACACCGTCGCCGCGCCGGACACGGGCATCATCAACGAACTTTCCGCGTTTCCACAAATCACCATGGACGTGATCATCGGTGCCAATGAAAAAGAAGGCGAGAAAACCGTCAGCACCGGTTTTCACGCCATCGAATTTCTTTTGTGGGGACAGGATTTATATGCCGATAGCGCGGGGCGACGTTCCTATCTTGACTACGTTGACAGCGCGAACGGCCCCGGCCGGCACGCCGCACGTCGTCGGCAGTATCTGCATTTGCTCGCAGAACTTCTGGTCGAGCATTTGCAGATCGTCAACATCCAGTGGGCGCCAAATCAGCCGGGAAATTATCGCGCCAGATTTTTGTCCATGCCGCCGGACGCTGCATTGACGAAAATTTTCAATGGTCTCGGAAATTTAAGCAGTTCGGAATTAACAGGCGAACGCATCCTGGTTCCCTACACGACCAAAAGCCAGGAAAACGAACACTCCTGTTTTAGCGACACGACGCATCTGGATTTGGTCCGCAACGAACTTGGCATTCAAAACATTTGCCTCGGAAATTACAAGCGAACGGACGGCGAAATTCTCAAAGGCACCGGCCTGATTGCCTTGCTGGAAAAAACCGATTCCCGGCTCGCCGCCGGGTTGCAACGGCAACTGGCCGCCGGACTCGCCGCGCTCAAAGCCATTCCGCCGCCATTTGACCAGGCGATTCTCGGCGACGATTCCGAACCCGGCCGCGTCGCCATCAAAAAATCGCTCAACGCGCTGCAGGCGCTCATGGACGGGTTCGAGGTCAAGTCGGTCGAAG
>CAXUBD010000105.1:3621-5265 GCA_964249225.1 uncultured Verrucomicrobiota bacterium
CACTGGACGCGCTCCAATTGCAAAACGCTTCCATCACCAAAGCCGCCGCCGTTTTGCATGTCCAACTGAATTTGAAATGACCCCGCCGTTTTTTAAAAGATTTTTTTTGCGCGCACGAATTTTTCTTTTTGGAAAAAAGGCCGTCGGATGGATGCTGCTGCTCGCCGCCGGTTCGGTTGTCGCGGCGACGACTGATTCCAAAAACAACGAAGAACTTTCCGGCGGCGCGACGACCGCGTTTGACACGACGCGCGACGCGTTCTCACTTTCAGCGCGTAATTTGTCGGCGGAACATCGCGCGCCGTTTTTCGTCGGCCATTCTTTTTTTAACGAGAACTGGCTCGCCGCCGGCGGATCCATCAGCGAACGCGGCGGCCTCGGCCCATTGTTCGTTTCGCGCTCGTGCTCGGCGTGCCATGTGCGCGACGGGCAGCGCGCGCGACGGCTTGGGTCCGTTGTTCGTCGCGCGTTCATGCTCCGCCTGTCACGCGCGCGATGGGCGCGGCGCGGCGCCGGATGCGGATTCTCCGACGGAAACCATGGTCGTCCGCATCAGTATTCCCGGAACGGATGCGCACGGCGGTCCAAAACCCGATCCGATCTACGGCCTGCAATTGCAAACGCATTCACTGCCCGAAGTCAGACGCGAAGCCGAGGTGCTCGCCGGTTACAAGGAAACCATGGGAACTTACGGCGATGGCGAACAATATTATCTGCGCCAGCCGACGTTTCATGTCACGGAACTGGGCTACGGCCCGATCAGCACGAACGTTGCCATTTCACCGCTGGTTTCGCCGGCGGTCATCGGACTGGGCTTGCTCGAAGCCGTGCCGGAAAAAAAATTGCGCCAGCTTGCCGAGCAAGACCGTCGCCGGACCGACGGCATTTCGGGAAAAATAAATCTCGTTTGGGACGAGTCGGTGAAACATTTTGCCGTCGGACGATTTGGCTGGAAAGCCGAGCAGCCGAGCGTGAGACAACAATGCGCGGCGGCTTTCAATGGGGACATGGGATTGACCACGTCCATTTTTCCCAACGAAAATTTTACGGATGCCGAAAGCATTTGCACCAATCTGCCCAGCGGCGGCCATCCCGAAGTGAGCGGCGAAATTTTCGAGGCCGTCGTGCTTTACTCGCAACTGCTGGCCGTGCCCGCACGCCGCGACGTGACGAACGAAATAGTTTTGCGCGGGCAGAAAATTTTCCAGCAGATCAACTGCGCCGTCTGTCATGTGCCGAAACTCGAAACCGGCGACGCGCAGAGATTTCCCGAATTGTCGCATCAGGTCATCCGGCCCTACACTGATTTATTGCTGCACGACATGGGGGAAGGCCTGGCCGATCACCGGCAGGTTTTTCAGGCGAGCGGACACGAATGGCGCACGCCACCGCTCTGGGGCATCGGCCTGGTTGGAACCGTGAACGATCATAATGATTTTCTGCATGATGGCCGGGCGCAGGGCTTGGCCGAAGCCATCCTCTGGCACGGCGGCGAGGCGGAAAAATCCAAGGAACAATTCCGCCTGTTGAACAAGGTCGATCGCGACGCCTTGCTTCGGTTTCTGACATCTCTTTGATGTGCCCATTTTAAACGCCAAACCCGTTTTGCGTCTAACCATCAACGCTGAGCCAAGCGGGAACTGC
>CAXUBD010000105.1:5275-6532 GCA_964249225.1 uncultured Verrucomicrobiota bacterium
CCGAACGCTCAAGCGCAAAATGGACGCGCTCAACCACGTTGGCTCCGCGACCGGTTAGGCCACGTCATATTTACTTTTTATTTTCAATCTCCTCATAAAAATCTGGGTAATGTTTCTTGGCGCAATCCGGGCAGATGCCGTGACTAAACGCTGCATCTGTGTGAGCCTTGATATACATCTCAACGCTTTGCCAGTAATCCTTGTCATTGCGAATGGCCTTGCAATGCAAGCAAATCGGCAACAGCCCGCTCAATGTCTTGATGTTGGTCGCGGCCTCGGCCAACTCACGGGAAACCCGCCGCAACTCCAACTGCGTGACTACCAAGCTGGACAGTTTGTTCAAGGCTGAAGCCTGCCCGGCACTCAACTGTCGTGCTGTCCGGTCAATGACGCAGAGCGAACCCAAGCCGTGACCGTCGGGCGTGATCAATGGTGCGCCCGCGTAAAAACGAATGTGCGGATCGCCCGTGACCAGCGGATTGTCGGCGAACCGGGCATCCGCCATGGCATCCTCCACCACCAGCAGCGAGCCTTGGACAATGGCGTGGGCACAGAATGAAAAATCACGAGGTGTCTCGCTGGCTTCCAGTCCAACCTTGGACTTGAACCACTGCCGCTCGCTATCCACAAGCGAAACCAGAGCGATCGGTGACTGGCAAATAAATGCAGCCAGCTCGGTGATCGCGTCAAATGAACGTTCCGGCGCGGTATCAAGGATGTGGTAATGGCGCAGAGCTTCCAGTCTGGCCTCTTCATTATTGGGTATGGGTGGCTTCATATTCTGTGGTGCGAGCGGCCTAACGAAAAAAAGCTGAGCCGCGTGGGAACTGTGATGTGGCGAATCCAAACGCCCCAGCGCAAACCGGAAGCGCCCAACCACGTTGGCTCCGGCGACTGGTTAGATGTCATGGTCATACAGTAATCTCGATTCGGTTTCCATCAGGGTCGAGGGCAACGCTCTCGTAACAACCATCACCAGCGCGGCGCGGCCCGTCCACAATGGGAAAACCATCAATGCGGAGCCTCTGCGTGAGATCGTCCACAAGTTGTTCGGAACCCACTGAAATAGCCAAATGGGTAAATCCCATGCGCTGGGCTCCCGGTTCGATCTTTAAGGGCGATAATGTCGTGGTCTTCATGATCTCCAAGCGCGCGCCGTCCGCGAAGCTCAAAAAGCAAGACTCGAACCCTTTCACGGCATTCACATACGCCGGCCCGCCTTTAGCTCCGAAATAGGAGACATAAAAGCGCCTGCAC
>CAXUBD010000105.1:6542-9149 GCA_964249225.1 uncultured Verrucomicrobiota bacterium
CGATCAATGTCGGTAGTCCAAAGTGCAATGTGTTCGATACGCATACGCTATGACACCTAACGACCAAAGCTGAGCCGCGACACCCAATCTGTCAACCGCGAATGCGGACTCACAGCGTCAATCGGCGTTGGCTCCGGAGTCTGGTTAGGCGTCATGGTCATCTCAATCTCTTGTCTTCCGAGTTCTTGTATAACAATACCAATAAAGTGATGAAATTAAAGAACGCTCAAGAAAAAACCAAAGCCATGCGTTGCGACCTGTCTGCTGTGCCCACAATGCACAGAAGGCGGCGCAAACAAATACTGCCAAGCCAACCGCGCTATTATCAGAAACGCGGTATTCAAGATACCCAACCTTCTGCTCTAACTTGGCTAGGCGTGAATCCTCCGTCTGGGCAAGCGTCTCGGAATTATCCCCTTGACATACGTAACGGTTTAGGCGTATATTGAGGGCATGAAGAACAGGAACAACTGCGACAAAGACAGCATGACGGTTCGGGAATTTCTCGCGCAATTTAGCGACGACGAATCTTGCCTGAATCACCTTTTTGAAATTCGCTTCGGCCAAAGCTATCCTTGCCCGAAGTGCAAAGAGCAAACCAAGTGGCATCGCATTAAAGCGGAGCGCGCCTATTCCTGCCAGCGTTGCGGGCATCATCTTCACCCGACAGTCGGCACACTGTTTGAAAACAGCCGGACGCCTTTGCAGCTTTGGTTCTACGCGATGTATCTGTTCACCACTTCGCGTCATGGCGTTTCTGGAAAAGAATTGCAACGTCAACTTGGCGTGACTTACAAATGCGCGTTTCGCATCGGCCATCAAATCCGTCAACACATGGCGGAAGTGGACGGTGAGCTTCCGCTGTCCGGCCAAGTCGAGATTGATGAAACCTACGTTGGCGGCAAACGGAAAGGCTTTGGAAATCGCTACACGAAAAACAAAACGGTCGTCTTTGGCATGATGCAGCGCGACGGACAGGTGATGACGAAGGTTGTTCCAAACGTCGCCAAGAAAACTTTGCAGCCGATTATTGAAGCCAATGTCGAGAAAGGTTCTACGGTTCACACCGACGAATTGCTTTCCTACAATGGATTGAAAAAGGCTGGCTACAAACACAAGACGGTGGAACACGGTTCGGGCGAATATGTGAAAGGCGAAACGCACGTCAACGGGATGGAAAACTTCTGGAAACATTTGAAGGGAAGCATCAAATCCACCCACATTCACGTTTCCAGAAAGAATCTGCATAAATACGCCAAGGAGTTTGAGTATCGGTTCAACTCTCGCGAGAACCCTTCCGCGATGTTCCCCGCTTTGGTTTCAAAGTTTGCGAAGCCACGGTCTTAACAAGCTTGTTGAATCGCTTTTTGTCTGCTGGCGGCTGTTGCTCGCGCTCGCGGATGAATTGCTCCATCTTGCCTTTTGATCTGGCTTCTTTGAGATTCATTTTATTACACAAGGGGAATTTGCTGCGGTGCGCGGTCATGCTTCAGCACTTCAATTATTTCGTATGTGGATTTTACCGACGATCACTCTCGGTATTGGGATTGTTTCACCCGCACCTTTAGCAAGTCGTTGGCATGAATTGAAGATTCACCCTTGAGCAGTTTTTCCAAAAACTTCTGGTCTTTAATCTCCGCGTTCCATTCGCTTTCGCCCTCGCTGAACTTCCATTTGTGTCCATCCTTGAACCAAAGCATTGCTACGTTCACATAGGTTTCGCGGATTGGCAATTCCTGCAATGGCTCCGGCCTTTCCTCTGGCAAGACGAAAATTGGAAGTTCGTTTTTTTGAACAGTTGTTGTGACCAAACTTGATTCAACATCAATAAATTCTACTTTTTCAACGCCGGGTTTTTCCAGCGGTTTTAAGATTCCATAAATCGCCTTCCTAATCTTTCTGGACTGAAACATGTCCCATTCAAGCTTTGTGATCGTCACCTTGCCCGAATCGGTTTCAATTTCCATGCCCGCTTCGGTTTCCTTAACCTTCGGTGACTTATTGCGAAATTTCTTTATCAGCCACATGACCGTTGCGCCACTAAGTCCAGTAAATCCCAAAATTTGAAGCAGGTTCGCCAAGGCTGTGCAATGCGGCCCCGTCAGGAAATTGACAGCATCGGTGTCAATCGTTTGAATTGCGTTAATATAAATCTGAAAGCATCCCGTTTCTGTGGCCTTTACCTTGATTGAAACGGATGAATCGCCGTGATTCGCAATGCTGTTAGCCTCTTGAATTAAATCGCCCAAGGCCATGAGTGCAGGAGCAAGTTCGTTGACATCTATCGAATGGTCAGACAAGGCTTCGCCATCGTATTTTATGCGGAATGATTTTGAGTCGGCCATGACGGAATCATCATTGCTATCGCCAAAAATGAAAGAAAAAACCGACTTCATAATTTAACCTTGCTTGAAATGGCGAGAAGTCAAACAGCCAATTTCTACAGAATTGACGTTACGTATGCGAAGGGGACAATTCCGAAAAAATAAAACAGCCAGGCCAAATGTAACGTGTAGATATTTCATAAAAGCGTAATGCCGCGAAAAAAGCTGAGCCACCGCCGACTCGCGACGTGAACCGCGATAGCGGAACTGCAAGCGCCAACGG
>CAXUBD010000106.1:0-1182 GCA_964249225.1 uncultured Verrucomicrobiota bacterium
TTTTGATTCCCTGTGCGAGCGATGTTTTGCCTTCGCGCTTGCGATTTTTGAACGAGCCGAATCGAGCGAGGCCGATGGCGGTGACAAATTCCGGCTGGTCGAGCGCGGATTTCAAACCGCTGACGGAATTTGTTTGTCCCAGCGAAACGGGCATCTGCAAAATCGGCTCGGCAAGCTTCGCGATCTGCGGCACGCGCGCGCCGCCGCCGCAAAGAAAAACTCCCGCGCGCAAATAATCGGCCAGCCCCGCCTGCGCCAAATCCTGCTCAACGAGTTGAAAAATTTCCTCGAGCCGCAACGACATGATGCGTTGCAGATGCTCGACGTTAATCGTTTTCAGCGGCAGGCCGAGTTCATTCGTGAGCGTGAGCGTGCGGCCTTTCATCGCTTCATCCACGAGCGCGGAGCCGTGTTCCAATTTTAATTTTTCCGCGCGGCTCAAGGGAACTTTCAATCCGTAAGCCAGATCATTTGAAACGTGATCGCCGCCGATTGCCAGCACGCCGGTGTGCTTGATGACGCCGTCGGCATAAACCACGTAATCCGTCGTGCCGCCGCCGATGTCAATCACGAGCGCGCCCAATTCTTTTTGTTCGCCGGACAGCAAGGCGAGCGACGACGCGAGGCCGTTGAAAACAATTTCGTCCACTTCAAGTTGCAATCCTTTCACGAGCCGGATCGCATTCTGCAAACGGTTCGTGTGGCCGTGAACGACATGGACATCCACTTCGAGCCGTGAGCCGAGCATTCCGACGGGATTCGTCACGCCGTCCTGGCCGTCCACAAAAAAATGCTGGCGGATCGCGTGAACAACGGTGTTCTCATTCGGCAAATTAATTGCCTTCGCGTTTTTGACGACATCCTGAACGTCGTCGTCTGAAATTTCACGGTCAGCAGAAACGACCGGATGCACGCCGCGATTATTGAAGCCGCGAATGTGCGCACCGGTCACGCCGAGATAAACGTTGCGAATCTCCACGTCGGCCATTTGTTCGGCCTCGACGATGGCGTTGCGCACGTCTTCCTCGACCATTGGCGCGTCGGCGATCTCGCCTTTGCGCACGCCGCGCGAACGCGACTGGCCGAGGCCGATGACATTCAGCGCGCCGTCGGTCGTTTGTTCGCCGACGACGGCGCAGACTTTCGACGTGCCGATTTCCAGGCCGACAATGATGTTTGCAG
>CAXUBD010000106.1:1192-9116 GCA_964249225.1 uncultured Verrucomicrobiota bacterium
ATCAGGAACACGGCGGCCACGGCGACGATCAGGGCGAGCACGCCCGCCATGGCGATGTAATTCAGGTCGTGCCCGGCGCGGTGCCCAGTTCCATCCAGAGAACCGGAACATTGTTCGCCACCGCCAGGTCCGCCGACGCGATGATTTTATTTTTGCTCTGCCCCAAATCGTAAATGCCGCGCCAGCGCCGCAATTGTTGCTCCAAATTATCCAGGCCGAAAGTAATTTCGCTGCCCTGCCCCGTCGTGACAATGACGACTTCCGGCGACGTGAGGTCAATGCGCCGCAAATCCACCAACCCCGCCATCGGCGAATGATCAAACGCGCCGAGCAATTTTAACGCCGCCTGCAACTGCGGCGATTCCACGCGATGACCCGGCTGCAATTGATAGACATTCAGTCCGGTGACAACCGGCAACCGCCCGTTAATCTGCGACAACGGAACCACGCACAAACGCGGGTCGAGCGGCTGCATCACTACGCCATCGGCATCCAGTTGAAAAACTGAAATGGAAATTCCGCCTGCCGCATCCGCGCGCGGCACGTTGACCTGCGCCACCGGCTCGCGTTCGCTCACGCGGATTTTCAGCGTGCGCGGCAAAATGCGTTCCACCGAGACTGAATCAATCGCCGAGACAAGTTCCAGATTTCGCTTCACCATCACCAGATCGAGCGCGATGAGATGTGCGCCCAGCTTAACGCCCGACCAGCGGCGCAATTGTTCCGGCGCTATCACGCCGTCCGTCTGCACGTCCACGCGTTGGATCGCGAAATCGGCGTTTTCATAAACGAATCTGTCCAGCGCCCACTCGCCCGAGCGCCAGAGCAGATAAAGTCCGAACACCGTGCCGAACACGACGCCGAACGCCGCCGTCATCATCCGCACGCGCGTCGCACGCACCTGATCGGAGCGCAGCTTTACATCGAGCACGTGACCTCGGCTCAACCGCCGGTTTTTTTGTTCGCGTTTAAACCACATGGTCAATTAAAAATTATGAATTCAAAATTAAAAATGGAAACAGATTCAAACGCCGACTAATTCCGTTTTTTCATTTTTAATTTTTAATTTTTCATTCCGTTTCAGCGCCAGATCAATCATCCGCTGGCAAAGTTCTTCGTAACTCAATCCCGCCGCCTTCGCTGCTTTCGGCAGCAAACTCGTTTCCGTCATGCCCGGCAATGTGTTCACTTCCAGCACGACAGGATCGCCGTTGGCGCGCACCATCACGTCCACGCGCGCAAAATCGCGCCCGCCGATTGCGTGAAACGCGCTGAGCGCGGCGAACTGGATTTTTTTTGCCGTCGCCGCGTCGAAATCCGCCGGGCAAAAATATTCCGTCGCGCCCGCCGTGTATTTGTTTTTATAATCGTAAGTCCCCGCTTTGGGCCGCACTTCGACAATCGGCAACGCCATGCCGTCCAAAATCCCCACCGTCGTCTCGCGCCCGACAATTTTTTCCTCGGCCAAAACTTCCGAATCAAATTTCAACGCCTCCGCCAGCGCATTTTGCCAGTCTTCCGCGCGCTCGACGAATTGCAGACCGACGCTCGAACCCTGCCGCACCGGTTTCACGACCAGCGGCAATCGCAAATCTTTCGGCAGCGGAGCTTTTTCCGAATCGACGACCACAAATTTCGCCGTCGTCACGCCTGCTTCGATGCACTTTTGTTTCGTCAAAACCTTGTCGAACGCGATGCGGCTCGCCTCCGAATCGCAGCCCGTGAAAAGCACGCCGAGTTGCGCCAGTTGCCGCTGCACCGTGCCGTCCTCGCCGTAAGTGCCGTGCAACGGCGCGAGGCAGACGACCTCCGTGTCCGGCGGCAAGATCCAGTCCGGCGTTTTGGGATCCAGCTCGACCACCGTGTGACCGAGCGACCGCAACGCCTTCACCACGCCCGCGCCCGACCGCAACGACACTTCGCGCTCGGCGCTTGGGCCGCCGAGCATCACCACAATTTTTAATTCTTTTTGCACCGCTAAATCAATTGAGAACACTCGAATCTGCTTATTAAATATGACCAAACTTCTGGCAACTCATCGCGAATAAAACTTCCAAGCAAAGGCCAACGTCCTTGATTGCCAGGAATCATAGTGTAACAAAATCTTACTTCTTTTGCTTTCTTGGCTAAATTAAGAATTTGTAAAAGCCATCTGTTAGCATCTTCCTTCATGAGTTCACGAAATTTTGTTGGACTCTTCTTAAAATCCGCCATGCCTTTTGTAGCTCTTGGCGAAAGGTCAATATGAGCGCTGTTAAAGAAATACGAGCATCCGTTAAGTCTTAATTTTGTTTCCAGCGAAGTGAACCATCCGTGAGGCGGCGGATTCCAGCTACGAAAATAATTCACAAGACGAAATGAAAGCTTTGTAGCATCCATTTCAGATTCCCAACAACGATCTTCGTGAAATTCGGTGGCCGATGGATTAACTGCTAAAGTCAGAATTTTGGCATTTTCCAAGTCACCAAAAAATGGAATCGGATTTTTATTAGGAAATTTACCGTCATATAAATCAGAGAATTTTTCGTCTGTATCTCGAACCGCTGCATTTATTTCACTAACCAATGCAATCAATTCAGGGCTTGGACTAAATTCTGTGAATATAGAAGTCATCAGACTTGGCCATTGGCTATCGCCGTTCCACAAAATTGTTCTTCGCGGAAAAACACTCGATGGATTGTCATCAATAATTACATCTGGTTTTCCTGCGAATCCCGAAAAGAAACCAGCCAGACCGTGTTCCTCTGCTTTGGAACGAGCGTAATCGCCGCCTGCTCCAGACCAAAGATACAAATTTGAATCAGGATGTTCCGCATTCAGTTTCAGCCGGATTTGCCGCAGAATTTCTTGGGCGCGCGGATCAACACCTTCATTGCTATTCAGCAATGTTCCGTCAACGTCTATGAAAATATTTTGGCTCATTCTTCGCCGATGATTTCGACTTCCGTGTGCAATTCAATTCCGCGTTCGGCCCTGGCCATGGCCTTCAAGATTGAAATCAATTCCAAAACATCGCGCGCCGTCGCCTTGCCGTCGTTCACGATGAAATTGCCATGCTCGGCGGAAACCACCGCGCCGCCCACGCGCGCGCCTTTCAATCCCAGTTCGTCCACCAGCCGGCCCGCCGGGATCGCGCCGGGATTTTTGAAGATGCAACCCGCGCTCGGCGCGGCGGGCTGCGATTCCCAGCGCTTTTCACTGTAAGCCTTCATGCGCTGCTCGATCTCCGCGCGCGGCACCGGTTTGCATTTGAAAACCGCGCCCAGCGCGATGTGATTTTTCAACAGTGGGCACGCGCGATATTCCACCGGCACGTCAGCCGCCGCGCGTTCGTGAATTTCGCCGGCATAATCCATGAACCGCACCGACTCGACCGCGCCAAACGTCCATGCGCCCATCGCGCCCGCGTTCATCCGCAACGCGCCGCCGACGCTGCCGGGAATGCCTTCAAGAAATTCCACGCCGCTCAAATTATTCCGCTTCGCCTCGACCGAGACATTTTTCAACTTCGCGCCCGCGCCGCAAAAGATTTTCTCGCCGAGAATTTCAATTTTGCTGAATTGCGGTTGCGACAGACAAATGACAACGCCACGAAAACCGCCGTCGCGCACGAGCAGATTCGAGCCGCGACCAAGAATGAAAAACTTGATTTCATTTTCGCCGCAAAATTTCACGACGTTCGCCAAATCGTCTTCCGTCGTCGGCTCGACGTAAAAATCCGCCGGCCCACCGACGCGCAACGTCGTGTGCTTCGCCAGCGGCTCGTCGCGCAGGATCACTGTCGCGCGCGAAACGCGTGCGGCAATTTCATCCGCGATATTTTTTCCGGTTCGCATCGGGTTCTCCAAAAAGTCAGCCGTCGGCGTCATGGTTCAATGCGCGTGTTTCGCCGAACCATGCGCGTGACCGCAGCCACACTTTTTTACTTTCGACTGCGCCTTCTTTTCCTGCCGCAGCGCAATCGCGCTCAAAATGTTTTCTGCAATCTGCTCCGCCGCCTTCGGCGCGTGCCATTGCGCGAGTGCGTTTTGAATTTCTGTTCGCGCCAAATCATTTTCGACCAGTTCGGTCAAAATTGCGGCGACTTTTTCCGGCGTGGAATTCTTTTGTTCAAGTAATTTTGCCGCACCGGTTTTCTCAAAAGCGAGCGCGTTGATAAATTGATGATTATCCGCCGCCGTCGGATACGGCACGAGCAGCGACGGCAGACGCATCGCCGCGATTTCCGCGAGCGACGACGCGCCGGAACGACTAACAGAAACCGTCGCCGCGCCAAGCGCCAGATCCATTTCCGCAAAAAAAGGTTTTACGAAAGCATTCAAACCACGCGCTGCATAAACCTTTTTTACTTTTTCAAAATCGTTCACGCCGGTGAGATGAAGCCATTGCCAGTTTTTTTTCGCAAGCAGTGGCAACGCGGACAAAATCATTTCGTTCAAGCCGCTCGCGCCCTGACTTCCGCCCATGACCAAAATCGTCGGAAGATTTGGAACAAGACCGAGCGTAGTCCTGCAAATGGAAGAATCACGCGGTTGAAATTGCGGGCGAACCGGCGTGCCGGTGATGGAAACTCTGCGCGCTTTCAATCTCGAAATGGTTTCAGGAAACCCGACGAAGGCTTCGTCCACGAAACGAGATAGAAAACGATTAGCGCGTCCGGGAATGGTGTTGGATTCGTGCAAAAAAGTTTTCACGCCGAATTTTCGCGCGGCGAGAATCGGCGGCGCGGAAGTAAATCCGCCCATCGCGAGAACAGCATCAGGCTTGCGCTGCTTGAAAATTTTCCGCGATGCGCGATATGAATTCCAAAAACTTTTTGCGAAGGAAAAGTAATTCCGGTTTTGCAATCCGACGGCCGGAAGCGTGAAGATTTCAAAGCCTCGCGCGGATTTCACAGCCTGTTGATCCACATCCTTCGGCGAGATAAGCAATGCGATGGTGCAGCCGCGCTTTTTCAATTCTTCGGCGACGGCAAGTCCCGGAAAGAGATGCCCGCCCGTTCCGCCGCAAGCGATGGCGACGAAGGGCGATTTTTTTTCGGAAACAGTCATGCGGCGCGGGCGGCGAACGGATTGTCGTCGGCTTCGATGATGGTTCTGACGGACTTGGGAATTTTTTCGCGAACGATTCCCTGCCGCGCGACGCTGAACAAAATGCCGACGCACGTGAGCATCGCCAAAAGATTCGAGCCGCCGTAGCTGATGAACGGCAGCGGCAATCCTTTGTTCGGCAGCGCGCTGGTGACGACGCCGATGTTGATGGCGGCTTGCAGTCCGATCAATAGCGTGACGCCCGCCGCGAGCAACAGGCCGAAGGTGTCGCGGGCGTGGAGCGCGATGTAAATGCCGCAAAGCACGATGACGACGAACGCGACGATGACGAGCAGTGTCGCGACAAGACCAAGTTCTTCGCCGATGATGGAAAAAATAAAATCGGTGTGATGTTCGGGAACGAAGCCGAGTTTCTGGCGGCCATTGCCGAGGCCGAGGCCGAACCAGCCGCCGGAGCCGAGCGCGATCATGGCTTGATACGCCTGATAGCCGACGCCAGCCTTGTGCTGTTCCATGTCCAGCCAACTGAAGATGCGCCGCATCCGCATCGGATCGTGCAAAATGGAAATGGTCAGCGCGGCGATCGCGAGCAAAACCGGCGGCACGATGAATTTCCATTGGACGCCGGCGAGCAACAAAATCGAGCCGCCCACGGCCGCGAGCAGAATGGTTGTGCCACGATCCGGTTCGACAAAAATCAAACCGAGCATGAGCGCAATGAGCGCGCCGGGAAAAATAATTCCCCATTTCAAGGTCGTCATCTTGCGTTGAAAACGGTCGCCATACCAGGCGAGCAGGATGATGAGCGCGAGCTTGCCGAGTTCGGAGGGTTGCAGCCGGATGCCGCCGAAATTAAACCAGCGGCGCGCGCCGTTGATGCGGGCAGTGATGTGATGCGGCAGCGGCACGAGCACGAGCGCGAGCAAAAAAAGCGCGAGGATAAAAAACAGCCACGCGAATTTTTTCAGCCGTTCATAATCCAAGGCGGTCGCCGTCACGCACAGGACGACACCGAAGACGCACCAGACGAGCTGCATCATCAGGTAATGCGCGCCGACCTGTGTCATGCTCGAGCTGTAAAGCATGACCAGTCCCAGCGCGAGCAGGGCGGCGACGCAAAATGCCAAGGTTGTAACGGCGACTTTCATTGCAAAGTTCCGAACGAATCCAGCCGCAGTTCACATCGGCGCTCAATGCGCGGGCGTGGTGCTGGGCGGCGTGGCCGGAACGGGTGGTGCGACCGTGGTGTCAACAACGGGCGCTGGCGCGGGCGCGGCGGCTTCTGCTTTCGCCGGAATTTTCAGCTTCTGGCCGACTTTGATTTTGGTCGTGGTCAAGTTGTTCGCGGACTCAATCGCCTTGACCGTCGTGCCGTGGGCTTTGGCGATTTTGGTTAGCGTGTCACCGGACTTGACAGTGTAGCTTTCTCCGCCGACACCAGCGTCAACCATGGTCGTCGCAGCGGCTGCCGGAGCGACCGCGCCGCCTGCTGGCAGTGAAAGTTTTTGTCCGACTTTTAATTTCGTTGGCACGACACCGGGATTCGCCGCTTCAATAGCTTTGACGCTCACGCCGTTTTTCTTGGCGATTTTTCCGAGCGTGTCCCCTTTGACGACGACGTATTCCGCGCCGGCAGTTTCCACGACCGGTGGTGCGACCATGACGGGCGGCGGCGGATTGGTCGCGATCGGCGGGACCACGACCGGCGGATTGGAGGCTTCGTAAGCGGGAGTGTTCGTGTCCGTCGCCGCCGTATTGGTGTCCGCCATCAACGTATTGTCGGCGGTCTCGGCGGGCTGCTCGCGTTTGCAACCCTGGATGAGCATGGCCAGCAGGCCGGTGACGCTCACCGCGAGCACGCAAAACACGCCCAGCTTCATGCGCGAACGGCGTTTGTTTTGCTGGTCGAGCAGCGAACCTTGGGGGACGAACGGATTTGAGTTGTTCATTTTATTGGACGCCAATGGCGTTTTTTTCTTCGAGGTGGTTTTGATTATTTCGCCGCGAAATTTTCCCTCGGTAAATTCCACTGCGTGTTAAATTTTTCCGGCCGATGAATCCACAGCCGACGGGTGAAATTAAAATCGTTCCACCGGCCGGTGCGCGTCCTGCCGCTTGCGCCGAAACTTGTAGCAGCCGCGAGCCCCGCGCGCAAGCAACAAAGCGCATTTTATTCAATGCCGGTCTGGTTTTCATCTTAATTTCAAAGTCGCCAGCGCGACCACCGCGCACAGCACGCACAAAATGTAAAACCGCATCACGATCTGCGATTCATACCAGCCTTTTTTTTCAAAATGGTGATGCAAGGGCGACATCAAAAAAATCCGCCGGCCCGTGCCCGTTTTGATCCGCGTGAACTTGAACCAGCCCTTCTGCAAAATCACCGACGCGGCCTCGATCACAAATACGCCGCCCGCGATCACCAGCACAAACGGCTGATGGATCAGCAGCGCGATGATCCCGAACCCGCCGCCGAGCGCGAGCGAACCGGTGTCGCCCATGAACACTTGTGCTGGATGGCAATTATACCACAGAAATCCCAAACCGGCGCCGATCAATGCCGCGCAGAAAACCGTCAGCTCGCCCGCGCCCGGCACATACGGAATCTGCAAATACTCCGCCGCCTTCACATTGCCCGCCAAATACGTGAAAAACAAAAACGCAAACCCGACGATCAACGTGCAACCAATGGCCAGACCGTCAAGGCCGTCCGTCAAATTCACCGCGTTCGAACTGCCGACGATCGTCAGCAGCACGATCAAAATTCCGACGGCGACGCCGACGTGAACCGGATATTTGTAAAACGGCAGCATCAGTTCCGTCACCAGATTGTTGTGCAGGATGTTTTTGCTGCCGAGCAAACGCAGTTCGCT
>CAXUBD010000107.1:0-6497 GCA_964249225.1 uncultured Verrucomicrobiota bacterium
GAGCAATGACGAAATAAAAAAATTGCTCGAACCGGAAATTCCCGAAACGCCGGAAAGTTTGTGCGATCAGGCGATTTTGGAGCTGGCCTACGCTTCTGGTTTGCGTTTGTCCGAATTGAAAAATCTGCGGCTGGAACAGCTTCATCTCGACGCCGGATTCATCAACGTCATCGGCAAGGGAAATAAAGAGCGCGTCGTGCCCGTCGGGAAAACAGCCGTTGAAGCGTTGAATCGTTTCATCGAGATTGGACGGCCAAAATTGGTGACGCCGAAATCGCCGGCAAATGTTTTTATCACGCGGCGCGGCACGCCGTTCGCGTCCGTCACGCTGTGGCTGCACATCAAAAATCGCGTCCGGCGCGCGGGCATCGAGCGCAACATGACGCCGCATATGCTGCGGCACAGTTTCGCGACGCATCTGCTGGAGCACGGCGCGGACTTGCGCGTGATCCAGGAACTGCTCGGCCACGCGAGCATCGGCACGACGGAAATTTACACGCACGTCACCGGCAACCGGCTGCGCGAGATTCACCGGAAATTTCACCCAAGAGCGTAATTCGAAGGGATGATTCCACGAATCCCAAAATAAAATTCGCGGAATAAATTTAGGGACTCGTGGAACTCGTCCCGCCGATGGAAATTACTCAAAATCGTAGACGACGACTTTCTTCACGAACGGCTTCACGCATTGCGCGATGAATTCCAAATGCTGCGGATGCACCTGATAATCGTCCTGCGCCTGCTTGCTCGTGAAAACTGTGTTCAACGCAACTTGATATGTTTGGTCAACCACGGGCCGCGCGCTGCCGACCATTTTTCCGATGTTAAAATGCGTGATGCCGGGGATGTTTTTGAGAAATTTATTCCCGCCCGCGATGACTTCATTGGCGGCGTTGAGTTTGGCTGGGTCGGTCCAGAAAATGACAACGTGTGAAAACATGGTGCTTAATTGAACAACAATGGCACGCTGCCGCGAAGCAAATTATTTTCACAGACGAAACACAGATAAATCCATCTGTGAAAATTTGCGTTCATGTGGCTAAAAATTCTGACTTTCTCTGTGCCCGAAATTGATGTTAAATTTTCCAACTCTATGAGCAAAACCGCACTCCTATTTGCCGGTCAAGGCGCGCAAGTCGTCGGCATGGGCAAAGACCTGGCCGAAAAATTTCCGTCCGCGAAAAATTGGTTCGACCGCGCCAACGCCGCGCTCGGCTACGACCTTGCCAAAATTTGTTTTGAAGGCCCGGAAGCCGAGCTGACCAAAACGGAAAACGCGCAGCCGGGGATTTTTCTCGTGAGCTCGATTTGTTTTGAATTGCTCAAAGAAAAAATTCCGAATCTGAAATTTGAAGCGATCGCCGGTTTGTCGCTCGGCGAATTCACGGCGCTGACGGCGGCGGGCGCGATGAGTTTTGAGGACGGCCTGCGCGTCGTCCGCGCGCGCGGAAAATTCATGCAGGAAGCCTGCGATGCGACGCGCGGCGGCATGGCGGCGATCATCGGACTCGACGAAAATCTGACGCGCGAGGTTTGCGCGGAGGCCGGAGTTGAACTGGCGAATTTGAATTGCCCCGGCCAGCTTGTGATTTCTGGTGAAGTGGAAGAAATCTCCAAAGCCGTGGAACTGGCGAAAGCGAAAGGCGCGAAGCGCGCGATTCTATTGACGGTCGCAGGCGCGTATCATTCGCCGCTGATGGCGGGCGCGCAGCCGAAATTGAAAGGTGAACTTGCGAAAATAAAAATTTCCGAGCCAACGGTTCCAGTGATTTCCAACGTGACGGCGCAGCCGCACGGCGACGCGACGGAAATTTCCGTGCGACTCGTCGAGCAGGTTACGTCGTCGGTGCTGTGGGAAAACTCGATGCGCTATTTGCTGGCACAGGGTTTCACGCGGTTCATCGAGCTCGGGCCGGGCACGGCGTTGAGCGGCTTTATGAAGCGCATTGATAAAACGGCGACGATGCTGAACGTCGCGGACGCGGCGAGCTTGGAAGCCACAGTCAAAGCAATTTGAATTTAGCCACAGATTTTCACAGATGAAACAGGGATAAAAATTAGCTTTGAATGCATTTGTGCCATGAAACTAAAGAACCAAGAGCAAATTGAGGCTGCGGCTAAATTCTCTGTTGGCCTTGGTGCTATTTGCTTGGTTCTTTTCATATTTGTTGATGCCAATTGGGGGACAAAACTTCGAGGAACGGCTGCCGGGCTGATGCTGTTGGGATGGGGCAGTCACCGACTTGCGCTGGCAAACAAAAGAAAAAAACTTGATTCAGAAAATGCCGGAAAAGAAGAAGCGCACAGGGAGCTTCAACTTGAAGACAAGCGTTTGGAGAAACAGTTGGAAAAGCTAGACCAAAGCGGTTCGATGAAGAACGTGCTTACAATGTTATCGTGGATTCTGCTATTTGTTTTTGTGGCTTGCGTTATTTGCGTTGGTTGGCTGTTTATGTTTCACCGCAGGCAATAATGAAGTCACAAGTTTAATAGTTCAAACTTTCGTGTCTCAAGAATTTGTTTCTTTGAATCCGTGTTTAATCCGTGTTCAATCTGTGGCTGAAAAATAATTTATGAGCCAGCTTGCCAATCAAATCGCCGTTGTCACGGGCGCCGGGCGCGGCATCGGGCGCGCCATTGCGTTGAAATTTGTCGCCGAGGGCGCGGGCGTGGTTTGCGTTTCGCGCACGCAGGAAAATTCCGAGAAGGTCGCCAATGAAATCGCCGCGCTCGGAAAAAAAGCGTGGGCGTTCGCGGTGGACGTAGCGGATTCCGCCGCCGTCAATGCCGCCGCTGAAAAAATTCTCGTGGATTGCGGCAGGGTGGACATTCTCGTCAACAACGCAGGCGTGACGCGCGACGGTTTGCTGATGCGCATGAGCGACGAGGATTGGGACACGGTGCTGAACACGAATCTGAAGGGCGCATTTTTTTTCACAAAGGCGTTTTCGCGCGCATTTGCTAAACAGCGTTCGGGGCGCATCATCAATATTTCGTCGGTCATCGGTTTGATCGGCAACGCGGGGCAGAGCAATTATGCGGCGAGCAAGGCGGGGTTGATCGGGTTCACGCAATCGGTCGCGCGCGAATTGGCGGGGCGCGGCGTGACGGTGAACGCGATCGCGCCGGGTTTCATCGAGACGGACATGACGTCGGAGTTGAACGAAGTTTTAAAGGCGAACATTTTGAAGCAAATCCCGATGGGCAGATTCGGCGCGGCGGACGACATCGCGAACGCGGCGTTGTTTCTGGCGAGTCCGGCGGCGGGCTACGTCACCGGACAGGTTTTGACGGTGGACGGCGGGATGGTAATGTGATAGAAATTTACCTGCCTCTGGAAACGCAGATCATTAAAAGCAGGATTTGAAGTCCGGTTGAAAAATAAAATTGGATTCGAGGCTTGACGATTTTGCCATTCGTGGCATAGAACACACTCAAAATTATCTTATGGCTGACAAACCTATTGACCAACGTGTAAAAGACATCATCGTCGAACAACTCGGCGTGAAGCCGGATCAAGTGACGCCGGAAGCGAAATTGATCGAAGACCTCGGCGCCGATTCGCTCGACGCCGTCGAACTGGTGATGGCGCTCGAAGAAGAATTCGGCATCGAAGTTCCCGATGAACAGGCCGAAAAACTGCAGAGCGTCGGCGACATCATCAAATACATCGAAGACGTTCAGAAATAATTGTTCGCCAACGCGGGGCGGTTTTGGCTGGACACAGCTTGAACTGCCCCGTTTGATTTTCGCATGGCAAGCATTCCAACAGACCGCCGCGTGGTCATCACCGGGCTGGGCGTCGTCACGCCGCTGGGACATCAACTTGATGTTTTCTGGAGCAACCTCATTTCCGGCGCGACCGGCATTGATAAAATTTCCTCGTTCGACGCAACGCCGTTCGACACGCAGATCGCCGGCGAAGTGAAAAATTTCGATCCGACGCCAGCGTTTCCGTCGCCGAAAGAAATCCGCCGCACCGACCGCTACTCGCAATTCGGCGTTTATGCCGGCTGGGCGGCGTTGCAAGATTCCGGCCTTGACCTCGAAAAAGAAAACCGCGACGAAATCGGCGTCATCATCGGCTCCGGCATCGGCGGCCTCGCAACGACGGCCGAACAGCATAAAGTTTTGCTCGATCGCGGGCCGGGCCGGCTCTCGCCATTCATGATTCCCATGCTCATCGGCAACATGGCTTCGGGATTGTTCTCGATGTATTTTAATCTGCGCGGCCCGAATTTTGCCACCTGCTCCGCCTGCGCGACCGCGAATCACGCCATCGGCGAAGCTTGGCGCGCGATCAAAATGGGCGATGCGTCAGTGATGTTCGCCGGCGGCGCGGAAGCAGCCATCGTGCCCGTCGGCATCGGCGGCTTCTGCGCGATGCGCGCGATGAGCACGCGCAACGACGATCCGAAACATTCATCGCGTCCGTTCGACAAGGATCGCGACGGCTTCGTCATGGGCGAAGGCGCGGGCGTCGTCGTACTCGAGGAATTAGAACATGCCAAAAAACGCGGCGCAAAAATTTATTGCGAAATTTCCGGCTACGGCAACACCGCCGACGCGCATCATCTCACCGCGCCCGCGCCCGGCGGCGAAGGCGCGGCGCGCTGCATGAAAATGGCTCTGCGCACCGGCGGTTTGAACCTGGAAGACATTTCCTACATCAACGCGCACGGCACCTCGACGCCGCAAGGCGACATTGCCGAGACGCAGGCCATCAAAACCGTTTTCGGCGATCACGCAAAAAAAATCGCCGTGAGTTCCACCAAAGGCGCGACCGGCCACATGCTCGGTGCGGCGGGCGCGGTCGAAACCGCCGTTTGCGCCTTGGCCATCAAAAACGACATTGTCCCGCCGACCATCAATTACCAGACGCCCGACCCTGAATGCGATCTGGATTACGTGCCCAACATCGCGCGCGAAACGAAAGTCAACGCCATCATCAACAACTCCTTCGGCTTCGGCGGGCATAACGCGACGATTGCGGCGAAGAAGTTCAACGGATAAGTTTTTTTTGGCAAAAAATGAATTTCCTTTCGCTGATAGAAAACAAGCGCGAAGGAAAAATTCTCGCGCCGGGACAGATCCAGGAATTCATCCGCGACTTCACCGCCGGAAAAATTCCCGATTACCAGATGGCCGCGCTGCTCATGGCCATTTATTTTCGCGGCCTCGACACCGCCGAGACCACCGCGCTCACGCTCGCCATGCGCGATTCCGGCGACGTCCTGAAATTTCCCAGGGACAAACGTCCGCTCGTGGATAAACATTCCACCGGCGGCATCGGCGACAAAGTTTCGCTCCCGCTCGCGCCGCTGCTCGCGTGCCTCGGCTTCCGTGTGCCGATGATTTCCGGTCGCGGCCTCGGCATCACCGGCGGCACGCTCGACAAACTGGATTCGATTCCCGGTTTTCAAACCTTGTTGCCCGCGCAAAAAATAATCTCGCAAGTCCAAAAAGTCGGTTGCGTCATCTGCGGCCAGACGGACAAAATGGTTCCCGCCGACAAAAAAATTTACGCGCTCCGCGACGCGAGCGGAACCGTGCCGAGCATTCCTTTAATCACCGCTTCAATTCTTTCCAAAAAATTGGCGGAAAATCTGGACGCGCTGATTCTCGACGTGAAATTCGGTTGCGCCGCCTTCATGCAAACGAAGTCCGACGCGCGCAAACTGGCGAAAGCCATGGTCGCGCTCGGAAATAAATGTGGCACCAACACGCGCGCCATTTTGACGGACATGAACACGCCTCTCGGTAACGCTGCCGGCAACTGGCTCGAAGTAAAAGAGAGCGTGGCGTGTTTGGAAAGTAGGACAGGCTTCCAGCCTGTCCCGCGAGCGCGTCAGCGCGAGCAGTCAGACTTGAATAATCCTTCGCCAGCTTCGTCGGCGCGGGCAGGCAAGATGCCCGCCCTACTTTGCAGCGATCTCCGCTCGCTCGTCATTGATTACGCCGCTCTTTTACTGGTCCAAACGCGCAAATCCAAGTCCCTTGCCGCCGCACGCAAGCTGGCGGAAGATTGTTTGAACTCCGGCGCACCGCGCAAAAAATGGGACGAGATGATTGTCGCCCAAGGCGCGGACTTGAAAGCGTTCAACAAAAAGCTTTTGTCAGATTCGACTGCGCCCGCAGTTTTAGAATTGAAAGCTGCCCGTCGTGGTTTTGTTTCCAAATGCGATGCCCGCATCATCGGCGAAGTCATCCGCGACCTCGGTGGTGGCCGGCTCACGAAAGATTCCGTCATAAGCTTTGGCGTGGGCATTGGCCGAATCGTGAAGCCCGGCGACCGGGTGGAAAAATCGGACACACTTTGCCGCGCTCATGCTGCTGATTCCGCTCAAGCTAAAACAGCAATCGCCCGGCTGAAAACCGCCTTTGAAATTTCCGCGAAGCATCCTGCGAAAATTCCACTCGTCGTCGAAATCATCCAGTGATTTTCGGAGGGGCGAGTTCCGCGAATCCCAAACCAAAATTAGGGGACTCGCGGAACT
>CAXUBD010000107.1:6507-9099 GCA_964249225.1 uncultured Verrucomicrobiota bacterium
CCCACAACCCAAAAAAAAAATTAGGCCCCCGTCTCAACGCGCCCCTCCGAAAAAATCAGGCGGTTTTCTCCCAAATTTTGATTTCCGGCATCGCGACGCACAATTCATCCAATCGCGGCAGCAGGACTTGGATGTGCGTGTTTTGCAAATGTGCGTCGAGTTGCGCCTTGCTCGTCCAGTTTTCGTGGAAAAGAAAGTTCGCCGGGTCTTCGGGTGAAACGTGCAGATCGTAATTGATGCAACCCGCTTCCTTGTGCGTCGGCGCGACGAGGCTGACCAAGGCTTTTTTCAATTCCGCTTCCTTGCCCGGCCTGGCTTGAAACGTGGCGACGACGGTGACGGTTTTTGCGCTCATAATTTTAATCTGTGTTTTATCTGTGAAAATCTGTGGCTAGAAAATGGATTCCAAAATTTTCTCCGCCGCCGCGCGCGGATTTTCCGCCGCGTAAATCGGCCGGCCGATCACCAGCCAGTTTGCGCCGGCGGAAATTGCTTCGCGCGGCGTGAGCGTACGTTTTTGGTCGTCAGCCTTTTCCGCGCCGGTGCGGATGCCAGGCGTCACAAGCTGGATGTGGACAGGTAAAATTTTCCGCAGCGCGATGATTTCCAGGGGCGAGCAAACCAAGCCGCGCAGTCCCGATTTCACGGCGAGTTGCGCGAGGCGAATCACTTGTTTTTCCGTGTCGGCTTCGCAGCCGATTTCCGCGAGTGTTTCATTGTTTGAACTGGTCAAAACTGTGACGCCCAAAAGAAACGGCGCGGATAAATTCAATTTTTCCGCCGCGTCCTGCGCGGATTTTTCCGCCGCGCGCATCATCTCCAATCCGCCGCTCGTGTGAATTGTCAACATCTGCACGTCGAGCCGCACGGCGCAGGCTACGGATTTGGCGACGGTGTTCGGGATGTCGTGAAATTTCAAATCGAGAAAAACGGAAGCGCCGAGCGCGCGGATTTTTTTCACGATGTCCGGCCCGGCGGCCGTGAACAACTCGCTGCCGATTTTAAATGCCCCGACGGCCGGCGCGATTTGCTCCGCGAGTTTCAACGCCTGTTCCGCCGAGGGTACGTCGAGCGCCGCGATGATGGGATTGCGCATGGGAAACAGGTAAACACAAATTTCCCCAAAATGCATCCGCGAATTTTGACTTGGCCGCGAATTTTTCCTAAGCTCTGAACATGAAAATTGTCCGCCATACCGACAAGGATTTTACCGCGAAACTCCGCGCGCTCAATGCTGACACCAGTTTGTTTGATGCCGAAATTGAGCAACGCACCAAGGTGATTCTGCACGATGTGTTTGTGCGCGGCGACGACGCGGTGCTGGACTTCACGGAAAAATTCGACGGCGCAAAACTTTCCGCCGAACAGCTCGCGGTGACGCAGGCCGAACTCATGGCCGCATCGCTCAAGGCCGATGAGTCGTTGCGCGCGGCGGTGGCGGAGGCGGAAAAAAATATCGCGGCGTTCGCAAAAAAATCTCTGCGCAAAAACTGGCAGGCGAAAAATTCCCACGGCGCGAGCGTTGGCGAAAAGTTTGATCCGTTCACGCGCGTCGGCATTTACATTCCCGGCGGCACGGCGCCGCTCGTCTCGACCGCGTTGATGACGATCACGCTGGCGAAAGTCGCGGGCTGCAAGGAAATTGTTGTGACCACGCCGTGCGGCAAAGACGGCTCCATCAATCCCGCGATCCTTTTTGCCGTGCGCGCGGCGGGCGCAACCGAGATTTATCGCGTCGGCGGCGCGCAGGCGATCGCGGCGCTGGCTTACGGCACGAAGACGATCCTTCGCGTGCAGAAAATTTTTGGCCCCGGCAACGCCTACGTCAGCATGGCCAAGCGGCTGCTCGTTGGGCGCGTGGCGATTGATTTGCTCGCCGGGCCGAGCGACGTTTTGATTCTCGCTGACGATTCTGCGAATCCAAAATTTGCCGCCGCCGATCTGCTCGCGCAGGCGGAACACGGTTCCGGCCACGAACGCACCTGGCTGGTCACAACTTCGGAAAAAATTCTGCGCGCGGTCGAAAGTGAAATCAAAAAACAACTGCCGAAACTCGCGCGCAAAGAATTTATTTCCCGCGCGCTGCAAAACAATGGCTGGCTGATTTTGGTGAAAAATCTGGACAACGCGGTTGCGCTGACGAACCAGCTTGCGCCGGAACATTGCGAAGTGATGACGCGTCAGCCGCAAAAAGTTTCCGAAAAAATCCTGACGGCGGGCGCGATTTTTCTGGGCAACTGGTCGCCGACGGTGCTGGGCGATTACGTCGCCGGGCCGAGCCACGTGTTGCCGACCGACGGCGCGGGCGCGTCGTTCGCCGGCCTGACGGTAGATCAATTCCAGCGCCGCACGAGCGTAGTGGAATACAGCCGCGCGTCGTTGAAGAAAGCGCTGAAGACGGTGAAAAAATTCGCGGAACTCGAAGGCCTCGGCGCGCATGGAAAAAGCGCCGAGACAAGGAAATAAATTCAACGAAAAGACACGAACGGAAAAATCATCGGGGCCGGGTCAATTTTTTTCCGTCTCGCTTTGGTTTTTGTTCCATCATCCCCACGTGACGTGATTGTTCCCTGATCGCGCCCTGTTCAGTGG
>CAXUBD010000108.1:0-490 GCA_964249225.1 uncultured Verrucomicrobiota bacterium
GCGTTTTGATCTGGGCGAAATCGCGCGGCCGGAATTGACCATTGCGCAAATCGCCTTGAACAAAACGCAGCTTGATTTGAGCGACGCGCAATCGAAAAAATCCGACGCACGTTCGCGGCTCGCGGAAGCGCTCGGCTTGAGCGAAGCCGCGCTGGACGGCGAGGGTTTGGATTTTGACTTCTCGCCGCCGGATGCAAACGCGCTGACTTCCGCCGACGCGCGCACGCTGGCGTTGCGCTCGCGCGCGGACATTCTTGGCGCGCTTGCAGATTATGCGGCGGCGGAAGCTGATTTGCGTTTGGAAATTGCCAAGCAATATCCTGATCTGCATTTCGGTCCGGGTTATGCGTGGAACAACGGCAACGCGGGCGACAATCAATGGTCGCTCGGATTGACGCTCGAATTGCCAATCCTCGACCAGAATCAAGGGCCAATTGCCGAAGCCGAGGCGAGGCGAAAATTGGCCGCCGCGAAGTTTATCGAGCTGCAA
>CAXUBD010000108.1:500-5546 GCA_964249225.1 uncultured Verrucomicrobiota bacterium
TCATTAGCGAAATTGACCGCGCGGTCGCGGGCTGGCGTGTGGCGCAAGAACAATTGAAAACGGGAAATGATCTGCTCGCCGCCGAGCAGCATCAGCAAAAATCCGCGCAGGCGCAACTCGAAGTCGGCGCGGCTGACCAATTGGATTCGCTCAACGCGCAAATGGAATTTGACAGCGCGTCGCTAGCGCAACTGGAAAATGAATCGCAGTTGCAACAGGCGCTTGGACAATTGGAAGACGCGCTGCAAAGTCCGCTGACCTTGGCGGATTCGATCATTCAAGAAATTCAAAAAGCTCCCGCGAAATAAATCATTTCAAAACATGAACCGTAAAAAAATAATCCGAGACTTCTGCAACAGGAGCGCGGGCGGCTCGCCCGCGAGACCGAACTTGGGCAGCACGCGGACGAGCCGTCCGCGCTCCAATCCAATGCTTGCCGCAGTTTGCGGCGGAATAATTTTGTTCGGCGCAATCCGCGTTTTGGCCGACGCCGATGACGCGCCGACCACGGAAGAAAAAGTCGTCACGGAAGTTTCCGTTCAGACCGGCAAAATTACTTCCGCCACATTGCACGGTTATGTTCAAGGCTTCGGCACGATTGAACCCGCGCCTGCCACGATGGATTTGCCCGCCGCCGACGCGCAACTTTACGCGCCGTCCGCTGGCATCGTGGCGAAAGTAAATGTCGTCGAGGGACAATCCGTGACGAATGGCGAAGTGCTGGTGGATTTAAGTTCGCCGGCGTTGCGGGCGGAAGTGGAGCGGCAGAAAAAATTATACGAGCAACAAAACACTTCGCTGAAAAATTTGGAGGACGCGCAGGCGCAACTCGATCTTTCGCTCGTCACCGCGCCATTGTCAGGCACGGTCACGCGCGTCAACGCCAAAGCTGGTCAGGCGGCGGATTTGACGACGGTGGTCGCGGAGGTGATGGATTTGAACCGGCTCGCGGTGAGCGCGGAAATTCCGTCGGCGGAGGCGAATGATCTGAAGTCCGGCGAGCCGCTCGAAGTGCTGGGCGAACATCCGGCGACGGCGGAACTGTCATTCGTCAGCCCAAATGTGAGCAAAGAGAACGATACGGTTCTGGTGCACGCGTTGTTGCCGAAAGACAGCGGCTTGCGGCCCGGACAATTTGTTTCGCTGCGCATCGCGACAACTGTTCACACGAATTGCCTCGCCGTGCCGGTCGAAAGCGTGGTGACGGATGAAAACGGAAAAAGCGTAGTTGCCATCGTCAAAGGCGATGAAGAAACGCAATTGCCGGTGCAAACCGGTTTGCGCGAAAACGGTCTGGTCGAAATCACCGCGCCGGAAATCAAGGAAGGCGATGTCGTCGTGACCGTCGGCGCTTACGGTTTGCCGGAGAAGACAAAAATTAAAGTGGTGAATCCATGATGCGAATGATTTTTTTTGAAAAATTCGGGCAACGCTCTGGCCGCAAGGTTTTGGAACGCGCCAGCCCTCTGGCGCTTTCGATCGGTTTGTCGCAGTTGCAAAAGCGGCAGAGGACTGCCGCACTCCAAGACGCTGTCGCGCCGTTTCAAAGTTTATTCCAATTCACATTTACGCAATGATTGTCAGCCACACTTCATCAATTGGCCGGTTCGCCACCAAACACGCGCTGTCCATCACGTTCATCGCGGCAGCGTTGTGCCTTGCGGGAATTTTTTGCGCGCTGCGGATGCCGTCGTCGGTCTTTCCGCAGACGAATTTTCCGCGCGTCGTCGTCATCGCCAACAACGGCATCATTCCCGCCGACGAAATGATGGCGACGGTCACGCGCCCGATCGAGGAGGCATTGAAAGAAATTCCCGGCGCGCTCACGGTGCAGTCAGCCACGAAGCGCGGCTCGGCGGAGATCAATGTTTTTTTCAACTGGAACGTGGACATGACGCAGTCCGAGCTTTATGTGCTGGGACGGCTCGCGCAAATTCGCGGCGAACTTCCGGCCACCGCCGAGACGGAAATTGAGCGCGTGACGTTTTCGGCGTTTCCCATCATCGGCATCAGCCTGACGAGTTCCAACCGCGACATCACGTCGCTTTGGGAAACGGCGAATTACGAATTGAAGCCGCGCTTTCTGCAAATTCCCGGCGTGGCACGCGTGGAAATCATCGGCGGTCGCGCGCCGGAATTTCATGTCGTCGTTGACCCGCTGAAATTGCAGGCCAGCGGCCTTGGCTTGTCGGATGTAAGCGATGCGCTGGTGAAAAATAATCTTTTCGCGCCCGCCGGAATGATGGAGGAAAATTATCATTTGTATCTGACGACGGTGGACGGGCGCGTCCGTTCGGCGGAGGAAATTGGAAATCTGGTAATCGCAGTTCACGGCAGCCATCCGGTGCAAATCAAAGACGTAGCGCGCGTCGAGCGCGGGCCGGAGCCGGATTTCAAATCCGTGACCGCGCAGGGACGCGACGCCGTGTTGCTGAACGTCCAAAGTCAGGCGGACGGCAGCACGCTCGACATCGCCAACGCGTTGAAAATTCAATTGCAAAAACTCCAGCAGGAATTGCCGCCGGACATGCACCTCGGATTTTATTACGACCAGTCGCTGTTCGTGCGCGACTCAATCAGCAGCGTTTGGGACGCAATCATTTTCGGGCTGATTTTGTCCGTGCTGATTTTATTTTTGTTCCTGAAAAATTGGGGCAGCGTGTGGACGGCCATCGTCACGATTCCGATTTCCGTGCTCATAACTTTTGTGGCGATGAAACTGGCCGGGATGAGCTTCAACATGATGACGCTCGGCGGCATCGCGGCGTCCATCGGGCTGATCATTGACGATGCGATTGTCGTCGTGGAAGCCATTTACGCAAAAATCGCCGGCGGCCGTCCGCGACTCGTCGCAATCCAGGAAGCCATCGGCGAAATTTTAAGGCCGATCATCAGCTCCACGCTGACGCCAGTGGTCGTGTTCATCCCGCTCGCCTTTTTATCCGGCATCACCGGCGTTTTTTTCCGTGCGCTGGCGCTGACGATGGTGGTCTCGCTGCTCACGTCATTGGTTCTGGCGCTTTCGCTCACGCCATCGCTGGCGGCGTGGTTCATTCGTGACCGGGAAAAATTGGAGCATGGACAAGCTCCGAAAAATCTGGACGGCGGATTTCTGCTGTCACGCGGTTTGCGGCTTTACGAAAAATCATTGCGCGCTGCGCTGCGATTTCGCTGGGTCACGCTGCTGGCGTGCGTCGCGGTTTTGATCGCGTCATTTTTTATTTATCGGCAATTGCAATCCGATTTTCTTCCGGACTTTGACGAAGGCGGTTTCGTGATTGATTTCTGGGCGCCGCCCGGCACGAGCCTGACGGAAACTTCGAGGCAACTTGACGAGGCGGAGAAAATTTTATCTGCGAACCCGGACGTGGAAGGCTATTCGCGGCGGCTCGGCGCGGAGATGGGGATGTTCGTCACCGAGGCGTATCGCGGCGACTTCGCGGTGAAGCTCAAGCGCGACCGCAAGCACTCCACCGACGAAGTCATCGCGGAATTGCGCCACACTTACAACGAACAATTTCCCGCGTTCCGCTGGGATTTTCCCGGCATCCTCACCGATGTCGTCGGCGATTTGCAGATGACGCCCGACCCGATTGAGATCAAATTGTTCTCGCCCGATTTGAAATGGCTCAAGGAGGCCGCGCCGCGCGTCGAAGCGGAAATCAAAAAAATTCCCGGCGTCGTGGACACGTTCGACGGCCTGACGGCAACCGGCCCGTCCATCAATTTGCGCGTTCGCCCTGCGGATGCGGCGCGATTTAGTTTGAGCGTTCAGGACATCGCCGAAGCCGTGAACACCGCGCTTCTCGGCCAGATTGCGTCTTATGTTTTGGAAGGCGACCGCATCGTGAACATCCGCGTCCTCGCCGAGCCGAAAAGCGTAAGTGAAATTTCCGCGCTGCGCGATCTGCCTTTGCGAAACGCAAACGGCGCGATCGTGCGGCTGAATCAAATCGCCGATGTGAGCGTCGAGCCGAGCGAAGTGGAATTGGTTCGCGACGATTTGCGGCAGGATATTATTGTCAGCGCACGACTCGAAGGCCGCGACCTCGGCAGCGCCACGAGAGAGATCCAAAATAAATTGGCGCAGGATAAATGGCTGCCGCCCGGCACGGTTGAATACGGCGGACTTTATCAGCAACAACAGGATTCGTTTCATAATCTATTGATGGTTTTGCTCGCCGCTATTTTGCTTGTGTTCACGGTGCTGCTAATCGAATTCCGCTCGTTCAATGAACCGATTGCGATTGTTTTCGGCGCAATCCTCGCAATGTTCGGAACAATCGCTGCGTTATGGATCACGGGAATCACACTGAATATCGTTTCATTTCTCGGCGCGATCATCGGCGTTGGCATCGTTGCCAAAAATGGAATTCTCATGCTCGACTTCGTACAGCGATTGGAAGCGGACGGTATGGAACTGGCCGAGGCGTTGGTCCGATCCGGCCATCGCCGTTTGCGTCCGGTGTTGATGACCTCACTCGCCGCTGCGTTGGGGATGTTACCGCTCGCTTGGGGGATCGGTTCGGGCGCAGAGATGCTCCGACCACTGGCCGTCGCCGTCATTGGCGCGCTGTGTATTTCCGTGCTGTTGTCGCTCGTGGCCACGCCGGTGGTTTATTGCATTTTACGGACGGCAAAAAAATTTCCACCGTCCAACTTTAGTTCAACGGAATAATTTCCGATCGGTGTTTACGTCACGAGAATTATTTTTGACAAACCAAGCCATCTGCCGTCCGCACCGAAAATAGGTATTAAAAACGGGCGGGTCTCTTGCGAAACACGCCCGTGAACTTCTATCTCAAAGTATTTTTCTATTTCATGGAATGGTTACTCTGTAGAACCTTGCCGGTGTATTGGTCGCGTGCGAGTCAGAGAACTGATAACTACCGGACGAGACTTCTGCCGGATGACCTAAATTCTGCCATTGGCTAAATGGCAACGCCAGATTCGTAGTGCCCCAAACGGTGAACTGCGCATTCGCCCCCGGTGTGTTGGTAAAGCCAAATGTCAACCCAGCTCCGGAACCGCCACCAATGCCAGTGC
>CAXUBD010000108.1:5556-9092 GCA_964249225.1 uncultured Verrucomicrobiota bacterium
AAACTTAAGTTGTCAATGGCATACCCGTTGCCAGCGCCGGAGCCGAAGAAGTCAATGGACCAGATCAACCATAAGGCTGCACCAGGTTGCCAGGGACTGGATAGCGCCAAGTTGTTTGAGGCCAAATTGACCTGATTACTGGACTGTGTTCCATCCACTGTGGTGACTACGGAGGCAGTTGGAAAACTAAAGTCCAGACCCGGCACGAGCGTGGAGTTGGAAATAGATTGCGACGTTAACACAAAGGTATTCGCCGAATTATCCAACGCGTAGCCAAATTGCATGGTTCTGGAGCCGGTGCCATTGTGCCATAATTCACCAATGAAACTAAGGTTGATATAGTTTAGTGTGTTGGTGGATTGATTAATCAATTTTAATGCGAAAGTGGTAGAACCCGTGGTGCTGGTTGAAAGCAAGCCCAGCGCGCGGTTTGTGCCCACAAAACCTCCGTTGACATCATTGGGGCCAAAATCAATCACGCCGCCAGTGGTTTGGTCGCCGCTTTGAGCGCCAAACCGTGTGATGCCATCCACTCCGGCAAATAATGTGTCTGCTGCTCCATACCAACCCTGCATTTTAAGAAGGCCTAAACCTCCAACGAAACTATTGTTGATGACTGGGTAGGTGAAATCGAATGGATTTGCCAGCGAGTAAGTGATTCCATTGATGGTGCCAGGATCCGCAGGATTATTGATGCTGTTGACCGAAGCACCACCCGGGTCAGGCAATGAGTCGAAGTTTTGAGTATAGATTTGATTGCTATATGAAACGGAGGAAAGTGGCGGGGGAACTAGAATTGTCACGGAAGCGACCGAACTGGTCACGGAGCCTCCGGCATTGCTGACTACGATGTAATAGTTAGTGCCAGTGTCGCTGATATTGGCTGGGGCAATCGTCAATGTAGGGGTTTGCGTCCCGGAAAACTCACCAGCTTCGCCGTTGTCGGTCAAAGCCGTCGTGCCTCTATACCATTGATTGGTCACCGGAGGAGTCGCCCCAGATTGGGAAGCGGTCAGTGAAGTAGTCAGACCAACAAATGTTGTCACAGACTGCGGCTGGCCAGCGTTGATAGTAGCCTTATGAAAATTCACCGTAAGCACGTCCACCAGATTGGAAGCAACGCCGGCTGAATTCATTACCACCAGATAATAATCTTGGCTTTCGGCGGTTATCAAATTAGAGATCGTTAGAGAAGGACCCGTTGAGCCGCTGTATTTTGCGCCATCATCCATCAATTGTTGGGTACCTTCATACCATTGGTAGGAAAATGGCTGGGTGCCAGTCGCAGAGACATTGGCGAAAGTCGTCGTGCCGTTCACGAAGCCAATCACATGATTTGTGCCGCTGGTAATGACGGGCAGGACAGCGGTGGCTGTAACGGTCAGGGTTGCCGGAGCACTGGTAACTGATCCATAATCGTTGGTTCCAACGCATTGATATGTATAGCCATTAAAACTTGTATCAAGACTGCTTAAGGACAAAGTCGCATTGGTTGCATTATCCAGATTGGTGCCGCTTTGGAGCCACTGATAGCTCAAGGCAAAAGGGCTGTTAGCCGTTACACTGAAGGGGGCGGAGCCGCCGTTGGTCGTGGCATAATTGGCTGGATCCGAGGTAATCAATGGGCGGAGATCCGGCGTAAAATCAATTCCACCAAAAAACTCATTGGTAGTTGTGGCAATGGCTAATGTCTGTGCCACCAGATTTGTGCCTGGATCGCTACCAGTATCCACGATCTTAATCAACCGATTTTGGTTTTGATGCCCTGCCGCGGCATTGACGGTAGGAAAACCGTTTTCCATGGTAGTGGCATAAATGATTGGGTTCGTGCTGCTGAAATCCACGCAGATGCTAAAACAACCCTGATTTTTGCTCGCTTGTTTTATCGTGCCAAGATTGGTGGTGGTGAAAAAATACGGAGCTTGTGTCCATATACCGGCATTGTTTGTAAATTTGACAATACCAAAGGTTTGATCCGCACCATAGGCAATAGTGCCAGATGGATTCATGTCAAAGTTGGCAATATTCTTAAACTTGCTGCCCCAATTGATAAAAATGTTGGTGAAGGCCGAAGTCTCATAAGGGTTTGCAATATTAGGATCCCAAGGTAACGGCACAACCGATTGAGTGGCCGGGTCCACAAAGTTTATGACGCCAGTGCCAGGAACCACCACATAAAGTGTTCCGCCAATGATGCGGGCTTGGGCGGCGGCCTGAACAAAATTTTGCACTTCGACTGGTTGCCCACCGTTTTGAGTGGCATTAAAGAACAGGGTTCCGTCCAATTCACTGCTTGTCCCCGCGAAATTGCCGGTGCCCCAAAAATTGGTTCCATCAGTTGATGCTATGCCCGTGGGATTGTCCTGCGTGCCCGCCGCCGACCCCGCAGGGATGCCAAACCAATTGGCCAAATCGGAATAAATACTTGTGGCATTTGTGAACGCATCCAACGTTACAATACCACGCGTGACAGTGAAGTCGGTGGAAGGCTTGGCGGCGGTTGGGCTGAGAATATTTCCAGTGTAACCTTCAAGTGCCAGATACCTCCGGTCGGTGCTACGGGAAAGACCCCCGCCTTCAGAACCGGCGTGGTGGTTAATCCAAACAGAACCAGGCACGCTGGCGTTAGTGGACATCGCCACCGAAACCACCGGCGAGGATTGATTGTTTGTTACTGGATCAAATACTTGCACAAAACAAGGCGCTACTCTCGCAGTAACCATAGGCCATTGATTATCGCTGGTTCCCGCCTTGAAGACGGCAATTTTACCGGGCGGAATTACGGGTTGGATAACTTGCGCCTGCGCTCCTAGCACCATCAGAACGGCCGCGGCTGCTTTATCCCAGCGGACATTCAACGGAATCCATGGTTTTGGCTTTGGTGCTGGCCGATTTTTTTCCTGACAAGCACGATGCCATCATCGCCAAAGCACGGAGCATCGGCTGGCACCGTGTGGAAATCGCCAGACATTACCCGACTGACATTTACGCCGGACGCGTGCTGGCACAGGCCATTGTGCGCGAGATGAAAAACAGTCCCGATTTCCAGAAAGATTTCGCCGAAGCCAAAGCCGAAATCACAATGGCGAAATAAGGAGCCAGGGATTTTACGTCACAATCAGAGCAATCTTTATAGAAACTCCGTTCAGTTTTTCTCCTGGCGTTTGCGAGCAGCGAAATTCCTTTATCTTTTCAATCTGCTTGTAAAAAATTTTCGGGCGCTTTGGTTTTGCGCGCGACGCTGAAGCCGCCGAATGGTTTGTCCGCGAAACTGGCGTGGCGGGCGTGCTCGACTCTAGCTTTTTCCGCGAACCGGAAAATCGTTTCATCCGTCTTCACTTTGTAAAAAAGAAGAAACGCTTCACGCCACCGGCGCACTTCTTTTGAAATTTGCGGACACGTCCTGACTTGCGCGGACTAAATCGGCGGCATGAAAGAAATCGAAGGATCCAGAATGAAATTGCAAAATATTTTCAATCTTCCCGGCCACCTGAAGTTCATCACAAGTTTTTTCTGCGCCTTTTCATCCTTAAAAC
>CAXUBD010000109.1:0-1186 GCA_964249225.1 uncultured Verrucomicrobiota bacterium
TTTTCAAACAGCGCGTCGTTCAGGTGCGCACCGCCGATCGGCAGCACGGTGTAAGCTTGTTGAAATCCGAGCAGCATCCAGTGATGCAAGTTGAGCGACAGCATGACGACGGTGGCGAGAAAAACTAAAATTGTTCCGGCGATTTGCGAGGATTGCTGCGTCATCGGATCGAAAATCGCGGCGAGGTTCAGTCCCATTTCCGTTGAAATGATGCTGCCCGCGATGTCCACCGCGTAAAAAATCATGCGCGAAACAAAACCGAGCACCAGGCCGACGACAATTTCCTGTGCCATCACGCCGAGCACGGAAATGAAATCGAGGTTGTCCAACGGAAATGCCGGCAGAATCGGCGCGAGCAGCAGCGCGATGATCGCGCCGGTGGCCACGCGCATCGTGACCGGGAAATTCGCCATCGTGAAAAACGGCAGCACGAGTAGAAACGCGCTTACGCGCAAAAACACCAGCATCCAGTTGGAAAAATCCACTTCCATTTTGGTTCATTGCACCATCTGCGGCATTTTTTGAATGACGGCGGTCGTGAATTCGACGAGCGAGCGGACGATCCACGGCATCAGTAGCAGCAAAATGCCGATGACCGCGAGCGCTTTTGGCACGAAGGCCAGCGTCTGTTCGTGAATCGTCGTCACGGCTTGAAACAAGCTGATGGCGAGACCGATGACCATGGCCGTTATCAAAATCGGCGCGGCGATGGTGAGCGCCTGATAAATCATGGTCTTCAATAGTTCGATGGCGAATTCAGCATTCATAATTTTTTCTTAACCGCGAATAGACCCGAATGAACACGAACAAAAAGTCATTGAGATTTTTATTCCTGATTTTAATTCGTGTTTATTTGTGTTCATTCGTGGTTTGAGTTCAGGTTCCAAAACTGCGGACGAGTGATTGCACGACGAGCGACCAGCCGTCCACGAGCACGAACAGCAGTAATTTCAGCGGCAGCGAAATCGTCATCGGCGGCATCATCATCATGCCCATGCTCATCAGCACGGTGGCGACAACGAGGTCGATGAGGATGAACGGCACGAACAGCAGAAAGCCCATCTGGAACGCGGTGCGCAATTCGCTGATGATGAAACTGGGGATGACGATCTTCAGCGGCAATTGATCCGCGACCGTCGGGCCGATCTTCGCCTGCTGCTTGAGCACATCGTCGGCCAGGTCGGTC
>CAXUBD010000109.1:1196-5844 GCA_964249225.1 uncultured Verrucomicrobiota bacterium
GTCTATCAAAATGAACGGCACATAAATCAGGAAGCCCATTTGAAATGCCGTGCGCAGTTCGCTGATGATGAACGCAGGAATCACGACGCGCAGCGGTAATTCATTCGGAGAGGTCGGCTGTAATTTCGCCATCGAGACGAAGAGTTCCACGTCCTTCGGTCGCGTTTGCTTGAGCATGAACGTGCGTATGTGGCCGGACGCGCGGTCGAGCGCCTGCTGGTCGGTAATTTGATGCGCCTGATACGGCACGATGGCGTCGCGGCTGATGTTGTCCCAAACCGGCGCCATGACGAAATAGGTGATGAACAGCGACAGCCCGATGATGATCTGGCTCGCGGGCGTGCCTTGCAATTGCAACGCGCTGCGCACGAACGAAAGCACGATGACGACGCGCGTGAAACAGGTCATCAACAACAAAATCGAAGGCGCAAGCGAGAGCAGCGTGAGGAAAAACAAAACTTTGATGCCCATGTCCACGTTTTGCGTGCCGTTGTTGGTGCCGAGCGAAATGGAAACGGGACCGAAACTGGTGTTGAGATTGGTTTGCGCCGAGGCGGTTAGCGCTGCGAAAACAAACAGCAGCGGTAGCAGCAGGCGAAAGATTTTTTTGCGCGGGTTCATTTGCCTTTGAGCACTTGCGTCAACGCCTGCGCGAACGACGGCACGGGAGAATTTTTTGCGGTTGCATCCGGCTCGCCTTCAGTTGCGGTCGGCAGATGGCTCAACAAATTTACGCCTGTCGGCGACGACGAAATCAAAAATCGTTCCTGATTGTAGCCCACAACAAAAATCGCCTGCCGACCGCCGAGCGAACGGGTTTCAAGAATATTTAATTTCGGTGCGCGTCCACGTTGCACAGCGAGCCGCTGCCAGTTTTTGAAAAACCAGACGCCGCCGAGAAACAATCCGATGACGAGCGCGAGCGCGCCGATGACGCGGATGAATGAAACGCCCGCGTCGGGCAACGACGAGGTTGTGATTGGCGCGGCGAGGGAATTAGTGGTTTGGGCAAATGAAGAATGAAGAATGAAGAATGAAGAAACAAACCAGGTTGCTTTGATCAACTTTTTTTTCATTCTGCATTTTTCCTTCTTCATTCTGAATTTCACGCCGCAGCGGCGGCGTTGCTGCCGATGACTTCGGTGATTTTCACGCCGAAGCGTTCCTCGATGACGACCACTTCGCCGCGCGCGATGAGCTTGCCGTTGATGCTCAACTCGACGGGCGCGTCGGCGGCCTTGTCGAGCTGCACGACGGAGCCGATGGTGAGCTGGAGCACTTCGCGCATCGGCAACTGGCAGCCGCCGAGTTCGATGGTCAGGCTCACGGGCACGTCGAGTACGATGTTCAGGTTGGAGGGATTTTCGGCGGTGGCGTTCATGTCAGATTGTTACCGTTGATGTTGCTGGTGAGCTGCACGGCCATTTGCCGGAAGAAGTTCCGGGGCGACCGATGAATTTTGGCACCTGATTCAAACTCAATTGAACCTGCGCGGCGCACGCGGGATCGAGCGCGAGCAGATCGCCGATCTTGAGCCGTGTGATTTCACCGGCGGACATTTTCAATCCCTGCCATTCGGCAATGAGCGGAACTTTCACTTCGTCAAATTCCGAATTCCATTTTGGTTTGGCCGCGCGCGCGGGAGCCGCGTCCGAGCCGGGCAGGGCAGGGGACAGCAATCGCATCAACGGCTCAACCGTCGCGTAGGGAAAAACAATTTGGATCGGCTCGGATTGTTCGCCGATGCCGCCGCTCATCGTCAGAACGAGCATCGCGGTGTCGGGCGTCGCGGTTTGCAGGAAGCGGCTGTTATTTTCATGGCCGAGCAATGACGGATGCAACCCGCGCATCTCCGGCCAGTGATTACACCATTCGGCGAGGATGAGCGTGGCGATCTGGTCAATCAGCGCGATTTCGATCTCGCTCAAATCGCGGCCTTCTGCCGGCGCTTGTCCCGGACCGCCGAGCAAACGGTCAACGAACGTCAGACCGAATTTCGGCGGAATGACGAGCAGGCCGACGCCTTTGAGCGGTTCGGTTTTGAAAAGAGTTATGTGCGTCGGACTTGGCAAATCCTCAATGAATTTCTGATAGCCGGTGATTTGCACCTTGGAAAGTTGCAGCGTGAATTCGAGCCGTAAAAACATCGCCAGCCGCGCCGCGAGCGCGCGGATGAATTGCTCGTGCCGCTGGCGGATGCGGCGCAATTCGCTCGGCGTCAGAAATCCTGACTGGCGAAAATCGTGTCCGCGAATGTCGGCGGCCTTGTGACGTTCGCGCACGCCTTTGGCGGTCAATACAAACACGTCGTTTGTTTCGGGTGCGACTGTCGGTGAACCGGATTCGCTCATTTAATTTTTATTGGATCGCAAATTCGGTGAGATAAATGTCCTGCACCATCGAATCGCCGAGAATATTGTTGAAGCCGGTGATCAATTCATTGCGGATCAAATTCCGTTCGCCGGGTTTTTCCAGGTCGGCCAGCGTTTTGGTCGCGAGCGCGCCGCAGGCCATGTCGCGCAATTGCGCATCGTGCTCCGTCATCTTGTCCTTGAAATCCGCGCTGTTGCCGACGACCGAAAGGCTGACGAGCAGATAACGCGCGCCCATCGTGTCGGCCACGTTGACGAGCAATTTGTTCATCACGACGGATTCCTGTTTGGTTTTCGTGGAATCTTTTTTTACGGTGCTGCTGCCAGTGCTGGTTTCACCGCCGGCAGAATTTTTTATGCCCAAGCCTTTTTGCAATTGCGGCAGAATGATAAATTGGGCCACGCCAAACGCCAGCACCGGCATGAGCAGGATGCAAACAATCAGCGGCAGCCACGCTTTGAAACCGCCGCCGGTTTTCGCAGCGACAGGCGCGGCGGAATCTTCCGCCGCTTCCGTTTCTTTTTTGTCGTCTTCAGGCATAAAAAATCAGCGCTTCAAATTCACGAGGTCTTGGAGAATTTCATCGCTCGTGGTGATGACTTTGGTGTTGGCTTCGTAGGCGCGCTGTGTGGTGATGAGCGCCGTAAGCTGCCCGGCCAGGTCCACGTTGGACATTTCCAGCGAACCGGTGACGATGCTGCCCAAGCCGTTGGTGCTCGGCGAGAGCGGCGTGGCAAGTTCGCCGGCATTGGCCATTCCCGAATAAAGATTGTTTCCCACGCTCAATAATTCCGTGGGCGTGGTGAAGTTTTGCAGCAGAATTTGTCCGCCGGTGTATTGCGTGCCGTCCGCGAGCAGGATGCTCACATTGCCGCTGGAATCAAACGTGTAGCTCTGCAAGGCGGACGTGTCGCCGCCCGGCGCGCCGGAATTGTTGATCTGAATGTCGCCGATCGTGCCGTGGCCGGAATCGGTGTAACCTTGCACGCGCATTCCCGTGCTGGTCACCAAGTAACCATTCGTGTCCACGGTGAAATCACCGTCGCGCGTGACGTAAGTCGCGCCGGACGACGGATCTTTCACGAGGAAAAATCCGTTTCCGTTCACCGCCATGTTGGTCTGCACGCCGGTGTTGTTGATCGCGCCTTGCGTGAATTGATTGCTGATGTCGCTCGTGGTCACACCGGTTCCGACCTGCAACGTGCCGACGGAGTTGGCCCCAATCGTCTGGCTCAACGCGTTGGCGAATTCCACGTCGGCGGATTTGAAGCCGGCGGTGTCCACGTTGGCGATGTTGTTGCCGATGACGTTCAGTTGTTGCTGAAACTGGTCGAGCGCGCTGACGCCGGAATCCATTGAAAGAAGCATAATTTATTTTTGGTTGATGGTTTTAGTTGGTGTTCGGGCTGGACGACGATGTCGTGGTTGTCGTGGGTGTCACCGAGATGACCTGGCTGAAATCGTAGTGGGTCCCATTGACGATGATTTGCGGTGTTGTGCCATTAAGAACGACTCCTTGAACGACACCGTTCGCGGTCGTTTTCGGATCCACTTGCAACGATACCGTGCTGCCGATCAAACTGTTCGCCTGCAACATGGAAAGCGACGACGACATCGCGCTCGATTGCGTCAGCGAAGTGCACTGCGCCATCTGCGCCGCCATGTCCGTGTCCGACTGCGGATTCAGCGGGTCCTGATTCTGCATCTGCGCGACCAGCAGCTGCAGAAAATCTTTTTGATTCAAGGTTTGTTGCGAGCCGGAAACTATGTCGCTGGATGTGGTTCCGGTCGAGACGTTGGCGGTGGCGTTGACTTGCATAATAATTTAAGCCCAGCATTCCCAGCCGCGATGCGTTCCCGCGCGTTCAGCCAATTGCGCGAATGAACCGGCTGGCGCAATTTCTGCGAACGTGGAAAACGAATCCGGTTCGGCGGACTGGTTTTGTTTTGGTTGAAAATTATTTTCGCCGCTGCTGACGAAATTGTCCTCGCTGACCAGCGGCGCGAGCCGGATGCCGCGCTGTTCCAACTGCTGTTGCAACGCCGGCCATTGCTGATTCAAATGCGCGAAATCGCCGCGTTGTAAAATTGCCTGCGCCTCCACGCCATCGCCGCGCTGGCGCAATTCCAAAGACAACTGCGTTCCCGCGCCCGGCTTGATGACGACTTGCAACGAGGAATTGCCGGACTCGCTCAAACGATCCGCGTGCAGCACGATGATGTCTTGCGCGCGTTCCAAAGCGCGCGAACGAACTTCAGCCGCGTTGACGTTGAC
>CAXUBD010000109.1:5854-9000 GCA_964249225.1 uncultured Verrucomicrobiota bacterium
GCGTCATTCGCGCCATTTGATGCGGGAGAATTGGCCGTGACGTTTGCGGTCATCTGCCCGGCGCGCGACAAAGCCGCTGCGGAAAAATTTTCGCGCGACGGCAAATTATTCTCGCGCGCGACGGCAACGGCGGCACCCGGCAAAATTTTCCCGGTCGGACTGCTGGTTTTGTTTGGGTTCTCCGTTTTTTTCATCGCTGCATCCTGTTGAGCAACGGATGTGCCATTAACCTCAAGCGCTGTTTGCGTCGCCACTTTCTCCTTCAAATCCGGCGACGTGGGAAATTCAGTTTGCGCCGCTGGAACAAACAATTTGTCTGCGAGCTTTGGCGCCAAATCACCGGCGGCGTCTTTGGCCAATGGCAAAGCCTGCGGATTTGCCATGGTCAATCCGACGATTTTCGAATCCGTTGGATTTATTTTTTCAGCGGCCTGAGGTTCGACTTGCGCCGGGATTTTTCCCTGAGCGGCGGCATTGATTGTCGGATTCGTTTTTGTCTCCGGCTGATTTTGATTTTTGACAACCTGCAAAACCTTAAAGATTCCCGTCGGCTTGCTTGTGGCAACAGTTTTTGCATCGGCAACTGAAACGTCCGCTTTCGGCACAACCTGCGCGACGATTTGAATCAAAACATTTTCTAGATTGATTGTCGCAGTGCCGGCTTCAGAAGCTGCGGATAAATTTTTGCTGTCGGCAGAATTGCCGTCCGTCGTCTTCGCGCGATACTTGCCGGATGTTGGCGCGCTGGATTTGGAATTCTTCGGTTCCAGCAAAAAATTATCGGCGGCGTTTTCATCCAGCTCATTTTGTTCAACCGGCGGGTTCGCTTCGTTTGAATGCGGCGACAGCGCGCGCGCCATCAAACGATCAAACGCTTCGCCATTTTTTTGCGCGGGGCCGGGCAATGTCATTGCTCCGTCGTCATTAAACGTATCAGCGTTGGCCGCCGGCAAAATGTTAGGCAGCGTTGACATCAGGGATTTGCGGCGGTGGTTGTCGCCGGTGAAAGGACTTGTTGCAATCGTTGCGTCAGCTGCGCGGCGCGCTTCGCCTGCGGCTCGCCCATTTTGCTCAACGCATCAAGAATCAGGCTGGCCTCATCGGTTTTCATCGTGAAAAGAATTTTGACAGCGTCGTCATCCGGCATTTCGGCCAGCATCGCGACCGCGCCTTCCGGCGACATCGCGGCGATGAGCTTGGCTTGATGCTTGACGTTGCCTGTTTCCTGCGCCTTGAACCGGATCACGTTTTGGTCAAAATTTTCCTGCAACTGCGCGACCGTTTGCGTCACCGTCGAAATTTCCTGCATCTCCGCGTTGAGCCGCGTTTGCAGTTCGTTCAAACGCTGCTCGCGCGTGTCGAGATTTTCCTTCTCGCTCTTGATCTGCGCGACCCACTGGTTGAATTCCGGGTTGCGAAATTTCCACGACGGATCGTCCTCGGCGGAAAAGTCCGGGTTGGAAAATTGAATGCCCGCGAACTTCGACGGATTCAAAACTACTACCGTGGTCGCCAAATACAAAAGGCAACCGGTGATGGCGACGAACCACGAAGATTGAAAAATTCGGATCATGTTCAATAAATTTATTCGTGACCGGCGAACTGCAACAAGCCGCGTGATTCGTTTGATTGCACGGCCATTTCGTCAAAATTTTTCTGCTCCTCGCGCTGGACTTCCAGATCGTAGGCGAGCCGCGCCTTGTCGTGAAACCGGTCCAAGCCCTCGCGGTCACGCATGGCGGCGACCATTTCCTGAAATGCTAGATCAGCCACGCGACGCGCTTCCGCTAGCGCGGCCTTGCGTTCGTGCCAGCGGATTTCAAGAACCGTGCACCACGTCCGCAAATGAACGAGCCGGATCGCCGCGACGCTCGCGTTAAGTTCGCTGGCGAGTGAGCTCCAGCCTGTTTCCAATTCGGCGGCGGCGCTTTGCACCTGAACTTCCACCTTGGTGCAAACCGCGAGCGTCTTCGCATAACGCTGCTGCGCCGCGCGCTCCTTTTGATTGCGGAGCACGCGCAATGATTCGAGCGGAAATTTAAATCGTTTCATGGCGCGGATTATTTTTTACCGGCGTTGATTTTTCAACCACGGCTGGCGCGGCCAGAATTTTTCCCAGCGACGCCCAGCTTTGCGTGGCGGTGAAACCTTCGTCCACGCCCTGGCGCAAAAATTTGTTCAACGGTTCGTGCAGCGCGATCGCGCGGTCCATCGCCGCGTTGCTGCCTGCCGGATACGCGCCGATGTTGATCAAATCCTGGTTCTTCCGAAAAACCGCCAGATGCTCGCGCGCGCTGGCGGCAAGATTTAATTGCTCCGGTTGCAACAAATCGCGATTGAGACGGCTCACGCTTTCTAAAACGTCAATCGCCGGATAATGATTTTGCGTCGCGAGTTCGCGCGTCAAAACAATGTGGCCATCGAGAATCGAGCGGACTGAATCCGCGATCGGATCGTTCATGTCATCGGCTTCAACCAAAACCGTGAACAAGGCGGTGATCGAGCCGCTTTCACCCGTGCCCGCGCGTTCGAGCAATTGCGGTAATAACGAAAAAACCGAAGGCGTGTAACCGCGCGTCGTCGGCGGCTCGCCAACCGCGAGACCGATTTCGCGTTGCGCCATCGCGAAGCGCGTGACGGAATCCATCATCAACAAAACATTTTGTCCCGCGTCACGAAAATGTTCGGCAATCGCCATCGCGAGAAACGCGCCTTTGACGCGATTGAGCGCGGGTTCGTTTGAAGTCGCGACGATGACGACGGATTTTTTCCGGCCCGCGTCGTCCAGATCGCGTTCCAAAAATTCACGCACTTCGCGTCCGCGTTCGCCGATGAGCGCGATCACGTTCACGTCCGCTTCCGCGCGCGACGCCATCATGCCGAGCAACGTGGATTTGCCGACGCCGCTGCCGGCAAAAATGCCGAGCCGCTGGCCGCGACCGAGCGGCGTAAACGTGTCAATCGCCTTGATGCCGGTCTGAAAAACTTTTTGGATGCGCTGACGTTTGAGTGGATGCGGCGGGCGCAAATTTAAACCGACGTTGTGTTCGCCAACAATCGGGGCCAGCCCGTCAATCTGATTTCCCAAACCGTCAATGACGCGGCCTTTGAGCGCGCTGCCGACATTGACGCGCAAGGGCGCGCCG
>CAXUBD010000110.1:0-8946 GCA_964249225.1 uncultured Verrucomicrobiota bacterium
GCCAGTTTAGCTCAGTGGTAGAGCAACGGTTTTGTAAACCGTCGGTCGTCGGTTCAAATCCGACAACTGGCTCCATTTCTAACCGTGAGTGCGGTAAGAAGTTATGGAAGTGATGAGGCAAAGTGCCAGCAGAAGTGCCAGCAAAATTTATTCCTGAAAAACAAAAGAACAAAAAGAAAATGGAGCAGCGGCAAACTTGGTTTCCGCAATATGACCTGAAGAATTTTCCGGCCAATGCTTCGACCAACGCACCTTGATCCCAGTTCATTTGTGAATAACCGGCAAACTGGCGGCGGCGACGGCCTGGCCTACGCGACGGCTTTTTTCATCCGGCACATGCAGTTGGATTTTCGACGCGATTTCCGGGAATTCAGTTTTCAAAACTTCGCGCGCCTTCGCCAGCAGGATGTCGCCGCCAACACCAGTGGTGACGCGTCCAAGGAGCAGCAGATGCGCGCATTCGTAAAAATCCGCGTAGTGCGGAATCGTGCAGCCGAGATAAACGCCGATGGTTTCATAAATTCTGGCCGCGCATTGGTCGCCTTTAATCATCAGGTTTTGCACTTCCTTGAGCCGCTCTGGCATGCCCATTTCCGCCGGCAACTGGATTTTCGCCGCCGGCAACAGCCGGTTCACCGCTTGTTGGGAAAAATATAAAACGCCCAGGCCACAGTCACCCGACCATTCATCGGCGGCGGCGTTCGGATTATAATCCACGGGCGCGAACGCCAGTTCGCTCAACCAGCCGGTCATGCCGCCGCGCGCATTCAGAAAACCGGCGGCCTGGCTGGAACCCATCGCCACGCCCAACATTCCATTCGCCTTCAGCGCCATCGCGCCGGCCAGCGCGGTCACGTCGCCGTCGTTCGCGACTTCAAGCGGCACGTTCCATTCGTTACGCAAACGCAGAAAAATATTTTTGGCGGAATCAAACTGCGCCAACGGCACGGCGCGAAACAGCGACGCCACCATGATTTTATTATCCACAATGACACCCGCCGAACTGCCGCCAATCGCATCCACGCGCGGCAGATGCGTCGCGGCGCGCTTCAAGCCTTGGTTCAAATGGTCATAATGATATTGCGGATCGGTTTGGTCTTTGGGGTTCCACGGAAATTCGTCGCTGTAAATTACCTCGCCATCTTTCACCGCCGCGACCTTGTAATCGCTCGCGCCCAGATCGAAGCCGATGCGGCAGCCGTCGAGATGGCCGCCGAGCGCGATGTTCATTTCTTTTTCCGCCGGCACGGATTCCGCCGACATGAGCGCGACTTCAAACGGACGTTCGTAAACGCGGCCCATTAATTCCACGTCGAATTTTCGTGCGCCGTGAAGTGAATAATGTTGGCGGATGTATTGGCCAATTTCCGGTGGGCCGCCGAAATAAATTTTCCAGCCGCCGCGAATCCAGAGCAGATTTTTCACCAAGCGCTCAACGTAACGCAGCGTGTCCGCGTCAGGTTCCGCTTTGACCATGGTTTCGTAACGGGAAATAAAACCGCCGTCGCGTTCCAAGCCGATGACGAGCGGAACGGTCTGGCCGGATTGTCGCGTGGCGGCGAGATAATTCCGGTTAAACAATGACGCCGGTTGAAAATCCGGGTCGAGCGGCGCAATGGTTTTTAGCAACGCGGACATTTTATTTGAGCAGGCTGGGTTCCGGCGTTTCGATGGCGGCGTGACGATAATTGAGATTTAATTCATCGAAGCGCTGCGCAAAATTATTTCCAGCCAGAAAACTGGCGGCGGTGGCCAGGTTGAAATCAAGCGTAAGCGTTTGATTTGTCGCCACTAGCGGTTGCAGCGCTTCCTTGCAATCCACGCGCAGTTTTTCCGTCTGATGAAAAATCATCCCGGCGCAGATGAGCGAAACGATGATGCCGGCGCTGCCGAGAGAGAGCAGAAATTTCCGGCCCTTGCGATCCACCAACACAACCGCGCCAAAGGTCATCAGAAAATTCACGAGCGTAAGAATCAAATAGCCGCTGTGCGCCTGTTGGTCGCTGAGACCGGCTTGAATGAGGATGGTCGCGTTGTAGCCGATGATGGAATTGACGCCGGTAAGCTGGTTGCAGGCGAGGATGATGCAGGCCAGCGCGAACGGGATAATATATTTGCGGCGCAGCAATGATTCTTTAATTTTCGCGCCGGTGGATTGGGCGTTTTCGGCGGCAAGAATATCGTTCATTTCCTGCAACTCAATTTCCGTTTGCGCTTCGCTGCGGGAACGCAGCAGGGCGGCACGGGCGGCCGCAAATCTTCCGCGCCGAATCAACCAGCGAGGTGATTCAGCAACCATGAAAGCACCGATGACAAACAAAATTCCCGGCGGCAACGACACCCAAAAAATCCCGCGCCACGCCGCGTCTTTGAACGCGAATAATTTGCCGGCATCGCCGAGCTTCGCGACTTCATCCACGCGGTTGCTAAAATACAGGCCGATGCTGGCGGCGGCGACGATTCCCAATGTCAGCATCCATTGAAAAATTCCCGTGCCCTTGCCGCGAGCCGCCGCGTCCAGACATTCGGCCAGATATAGTGGGATCACCACGCCGATCAGGCCGGCGCTGATACCTTGCAACAAACGGCCGAAGACCAGCGGCCAATAACCGTGCGCGAGTGCGATCATCGGAATGCTGATGACAAATAAAACCCCACTTAACGCCATCAATTTTTTCCGGCCCAGCCAGTCGGCCATCAATCCGGCGAATAAAGTTGAAATGACGCTGCCGAGCAGAACGGCGGCGACGATGAAAGAAAGCTGTCCGGCATTTAATTTTGACGTCGCCTCCAGATACGGCAATGCGCCGGAAATAATTCCCACGTCCACGCCGTAAAGCAATCCGCCCAAGCCCGCGACGAACAGGAGAAAGCGGTTGTAGGTTGATTTTGCCGCGCCAAGATTTTCATTCATAATTATTTTGAAATTTCAATGGATGGATTGGAGCAGACTGCCAGGATTTTCCGTTGCGGCAATTTGTTTGCCGCCGTGACGGACATTTTCGGCGCGGCCGTTTTTCCACTGGCGCAACCGGTAGAGCGTAGCAAACGTGAATTCGGGCGCGGCGCCGCCTTGACCACCAATGAGTTCCGCGCCGCGCCGCACATTGTCCTGCAACCATGCGGGCATCCGCAGATGAAACGGATTGCGCCGCACTTCGCCGGCATGAAATGACAAGGCGGCGAGCAGGTCTGCCACGTCGGTGACGCTGGATTCCACCATCAAATTCGGCGAGGTCATTTGTCCCCAAAATTCCGTTTCCACCAGCGCGCACTGAAAATTCGCGGACAAGGTTGGCAGCGCGTCCATGACCAGAAAATGCGTGCCGATATGCGTGCTGTTCCAGTCAAATTCGTGCGGAAAAAAAATGACGCGCGGTTGATGCCGGAGCAACGCGGCGGAAATAATTTTCACCGCTGTGGCCCAATGCGTCGGGTTTTTCGCGCGCGTCTCCGCCGAGATTTTTTCCAGACCATCCGGCGCGGTTGCTTCAAGGTCGAAGCCCAAATAATTGCAGGCTTGAACTAATTCGTCCCAACGTGCGGACTTACGTTGTTGATTGCTGCCTTGCGTGACGGCGATGTTGATGATGCGCATTCCCGTTTCGCGCAGCAGGCGCAAGGGCAGCCCGCCGATGATGCATTCGTCGTCGGGATGCGGCGAAAAAATAAGTGCGACCGGGGCGTCCGCCGCTGGCTTGGCGGCGGGGGGCGCGAGGTGGCCGCCGAGCGGAAGTGATTTACCAGCCGCAAGCAACTGCGCAAAGGTGGCGACGAATGGTTGATAAGGATTCATGGGTTTCTCGCAGACGCACGAGCATAATAAAACTATAAAAAAACAAATGCATCGCCGGGGCAAGTTTTTCAGTGAAGACACCCTTTGTGCAACCCCCAATTCAGGGGGTAGTTGCCGCCGCCGCGACTGCTAGGATTTTACCGTGAGTCGCATTTTTACATTTAGGAGGCGGAATAGTCTTATCAAATAATTTATGGAAGTCGTGATTCGACCGAACGCCGATGCCGCCGCCGATCTGGTGGCGCAAATCATTGCCCGCGAAATGCGGGGCAATCCGCGTCTGGTCATGGGTCTGGCCACTGGCAACACCATGGAGGCGGTCTATGCCCGGCTGGTGCAAATGCACGTCGAGGAAGGATTGGATTTTTCCGGGTGCCGCACGTTTAAATCTCGATGAATATGCCTGAAACAACTAGAGTCGCGAGGGGCACGCCGCAGCGCGACGGTCCCTACGTTTCAACAAATTTGATTGCTTTGCTTCTGGCCTTGCTCGATTTGGTGGACAGCGTTGAAGTAACGCATGATATATGGTTTAGTTGATTATGGTCAGCGTTGATGCGAATTACTCCGGGCGATAGACACTGTGGCAGGCCTGGCAATTCACGGCCTGATTGTATTGGGTCAGTGCGTCCGGCTTGCCCTCTTTGAGCGCGGTCGCGGCGGCGAGCAATGCCGTGGTTTTTTTCTTCCATCCGACCGGATCGCCCTGGGGCGCGTCATTCAACGGCAGTGAAGAAACATATTCCACCAGCTTGTCATAATCTTCCTTTGTCCCGTTGCCCTTGCTGATTTTTTTAGCAACCGAATCTTCGCCTTTGAACAGCGTCTTCATGACTTGTTCGACAGTGTATTTCGGCGACGGGTCTTCCGCGTGTGAAATCGCAATGCAGCCGGCCAGGATCACGGCCACATTTATGGCGACGATGTGAAATGATATCTTCATGAAGGGAATTTTTGTGCTGATTTTTTGGGATCGGCGAAGAAAAATTTTAAATTCATTTCGCCGTGAGACTTTTATAGACCGCCTCCAGCCAGCGGCCGCCGTTGCGCCATTGCTTGTATTTTTCCAGAAAGTCCGCGTTGGCTTTGGCCTGGTCGAGCGTCTTGCCGTCGTTGATGTCCTTTTGGACGACGGCAATGCTTTCCGCCACGAAGTCTCGGAAATTTTTCAGGTCATCCACCGTGCCGACCACGCCGTGGCCCGGAATGATTTTTACGTCAGCGGGCAGCCACGCGAGCACGGAATCAATATTTTTCAAAAAGCCTTTGACGTCGCCACCGTTCGCCACGTCCACATAAGGAAAACGCCCGTTCACAAACTGGTCGCCTAGGTGCAGAACCTTGGAGCCGGAAAAATAAACCGCCGAATCGCCGTCCGTGTGTCCGGGCCCGAAGGCGATGATGCGGATTTCCTCGCCGTTGAAATACAGCGACGTGCCATGCGTGTAAGTGATGACCGGCAATGCCGACGGCGCCACATTTGTCTGGAGCAACAGCCGCGTGCGCAAATTCGCCGAGGCGATGATCTTCGCTTTTTTGCCGAAGTAGGCGTTGCCGCCAATATGATCGCCATGAACGTGCGTGTTGACGACATATTGCAGCGGCTGGTCGCTCAACTTGCCCAGCGCGGCGTCAATTTTTTCCGCCAGCGGCAAAAATTCATCGTCCACGATCAAAATGCCATCCGCCCCGACGGACGCGCCGATGTTGCCGCCCGCGCCTTCGAGCAGATGAACATTGCCGGCAACGGGCGTCTCCTTGATTTCAACTTTGGAAAAATCGGGACGGTTCTGGGCCGATACGTCAAACGCGGCGGCCAAAAAAAGGGGCGTTGTGAAACGCAGGATGGAACGGGCGATGAGTTTCCGTCCGTCAAACATTGATTGGATCAATTTCATTTTGTTCTGAGTTGTTGTGCGAATTTTTCTGATTTTATTTTTTATGTCTGCAAACCATCCGGCGCTACGCCCGTTTTCACAGACGTAGCGCCCGATGAGCTATCCCCACTGATTATTTTGCGTCGGCGGAACGCTTGGCTTCCCAGGCGTGCGATTGTGTTTCACCATTGCGATTGGTTTCAATCTTGCCGGTGATCTTGTCCGCCGTGACGGTCCCGGAATATTTATTCGTGCTGGAATTGCCGTTGTAAGAACGCACCAAGTCGAAGGAAATGTTATCGCCGTCAATCTTACCGTCGGCAATGGGCGTTTCCACCGGCGAACCGTCGCGGCCCGGCACGGAAAATTTGCCGGTCAATTTGGCATCTTCCACTTTTAACGTGAGCGTGCTGACGCGGTCGGGGCCGCCGTTGCGGCCGGGCGTGCTCCAGGTCCATGTGCCGGCGGGATCCGCCGCTTGCGCCGCCGCTGCGAATAACAGGATGGCCGCCGCGCAGCCCAGAAGAATTTTTTTTGAGTGATGTTTGATTTTCATTTTTTATTTTTATCAGGTTTTGTTGTGTTGGTTTAAGATGCGTGTTCGAAGTCATTGCACCGTCGGCTGGCCGGCTTTTTTCCAGGCCGCGTAGCCGCCGTCAATCGCGACGGCGTGTTCGAAGTTATTAGCCTCGAAATATTCCAGCGCGCGGACGGTGCGATAATGGCCGACCGCACTGTGGACGAGATACCATTTGTTTTTATCGGTGATGGTCGCCAGCACATCCTTGTAAGTGGCGTCATCCGTAAGGTTATAATTCTTCGCGTTCGGCAGATGGCCGGCGGCGAATTCCTTTGGCGAGCGCGCATCAATGATGATGGCATCTGGATGCTCGGCCAGAAATTTCACCGCGTCGTCCACGGAAATTTCCTTGTAATGAGTTTCGTTGACGATCTTGTGGCCGTTCTCATCGTAGCCCGGTTTCGGAGCGATGACCGCGACGGCCAGTGCTTCCGTCTGGTCGCCGGCATTTTTGGCGAGCCAGTCGCGCGACTGGACTTCGCCGTTGCGGACGGTTTCGATCTTGCCGGTGATCTGGCCGTCGGCAACGGTTCCGGTGTAAGTGTTCGTGAGGGAATTTCCGTTGAACTGGCGGATGGCGGCAAAGGAAATTGCGTTGCCGTCAATCTTTCCATCCGCGATCTGCGTGTCCACCGGTTTGCCATCGCGACCGGGCGTGGAAATTTTTCCGGTCAACTGCGCGCCGTCGGTTTTCAAAGACAGCACGGTCTGGCGATCAGGATTTCCGTTGCGTCCCGGCGTGGTCCAGATCCAGTTGCCGTCGGCATCCGCCGCCAGCGCCGGTGTGCCGATCAAGAGAACGGCGGCTGACAGATAATTTAAAAGAGCAGCAGTTTGTTTTTTCATGTGAAGTTATTTTGCTTGTTTGGTGATGGGTTTGGTTGTCAGGATTTTTTTATTTTTTATTTTTTCAGTTCAGAATCATGAGAGAATGTCCGACTGAACTTCGCCATAAACGTCGGTCAGGCGGTAGTCGCGCCCGCCGTAACGATAAGTCAATTTTTCATGGTCGAGGCCGAAGATGTGCAGCAACGTCGCGTGCAGATCGTGATAGTCCATGCGACCGTCAACGGCATTGACGCCGTATTCGTCTGTCGCGCCGTAGGCGAAACCGGGTTTCACACCGCCGCCGGCCATCCACATCGTCCAGCCTTTGGTGCTATGATCGCGGCCGTCGGGTTTCGGGCTGTCGGAAGTGCGCCCGAATTCGCCGCCCCAGAGGACGAGCGTGTCTTCGAGCATTCCGCGCTGTTTGAGATCGGTGAGCAGCGCGGCGATCGGCTGGTCCACTGCGCGCGTGCTTTTCTTCAAGCCGGTGTAAAGCTGGCCGTGATGATCCCAGTCGTCGTAACAAACTTCGATGAAGCGCACGCCGGCTTCGGCGAAGCGCCGCGCGAGCAGGCATTGACGACCGAAATCATCCGTCTCATCCTTGTTGATGCCGTAGAGATCAAGCGTCGCCTGCGACTCTTTGGAAATATCCGTCACTTCGGGAACCTCGGCCTGCATCTTGAACGCGAGTTCGTAGGATTGAATCACGCCTTCGACCTGATGATCGAGCGTGCCTTTGTTGAGCAAGTTGTGATTCAGCTCCTGCACGAAGTCCAGTTCCTTGCGCTGCGCCTGGGCCGTGATGTTGGCGTTCTTGATGTTGTTGATGCTGCAATTTTTTATGTCCGTCTTGGATTCGCCGATGCGCGTCGCGGAAAAAACTGATGGCAAAAATCCCGACTCGTAGGATTGTCCGCCGCCGATGGACAGCGCGGGCTTAATCGTCACGAAGCCCGGCAGGTTTTGATTTTCCGTTCCCAAACCATAGAGCAGCCACGAACCCATCGAAGGCCGCACGAATACCGGGCTGCCCGTGTGCAACGCCGGCCATGCCTGCGGATGCAGCGCGGGCGCGTTCGTCCACAATCCATGCAGGAAGCATAATTCGTCCGCGTGACCGGCAACGTTTGGAAACAATTCGGAAATCCATTTTCCGCTCTGGCCATATTGTTTGAACTTGAACGGCGAGCCGAGATACTGGCGGTCTTCGTTGTCCGCCGACTGCTTACCATCGTCGGCCTGTAGCTTCGGTTTGTAATCAAACGTGTCCACGTGTGACGGCGCACCTTCCATGCCGAGGAAGATGATGCGTTTGGCGCGCGCGGGAAAATGCGGTTTCTTCGGCAGCAGCAAATTTATTTCGCCGCCCGCCGCCGCGCCAGCAGAAGCGTCAGAGCCGCCAAGAACTTTTGCGCCGCCTTCCAGCAGTGCCGCCTGCGCGGCCAGGCCGGCAAAGGCCATATAACCGAAACCGGTCGTGAAGGTTTTGAGCATCTGGCGGCGCGTGTAAACGCCGGGGATGACGCCGTCGCAACGTTGAGGGTGTTGATTTTCTTTTTTCATTTAGTTTTTTTTATTTATAATTTTGTCCGTTCATTGGAGGTAACGGAATTCTGCGCTGCCAAACAGCGCCTGCGTGAACAATGCCAGCGCGCCTTCCTGCGGCGTGGCCGGTTTTTCCGGCAAGGCTTGGTGAAACACTTTGGGTTGCGCGATGCCCGGCGCGAGCTTGCCGACCTTTGTATCGCTGGCTGAACCCGGCCCGTTAAAAGTGCGCGGACCACGGAAACCGCCAAATCCGCCGCCGCCGCGATAAGCACCATTGCCACCATTGCCGCCGGTGTCTGCGACCAACGCCCTGC
>CAXUBD010000111.1:0-8942 GCA_964249225.1 uncultured Verrucomicrobiota bacterium
AAAGCTTGAGCGATTGGTATAATCACGCGCTGCAAACCGGCGGCTATCCGGCCATCGCGCTGATGATGGCGGTGGAAAGCTCGCTGTTCCCATTGCCGAGCGAGATCGTGATTCCGCCCGCAGCGCATTGGGCGCACACGGGACAATTGCCGTTGAGCCTGTGGGGAATCGTCGTCGCCGGCACGCTCGGCTCGTGGCTCGGCGCGACGATGATGTATTGGGCGTCGCGGCTCGCGGGCCGTCCGCTGCTGGTGCGTTATGGAAAATATGTTTTCATTTCCGCCGAAAAAATCGAAGGCGCGGAACGCTGGGCGGCGCATTACGGCGCGATGGGCATTTTCATTTCGCGACTGCTGCCGGTGGTGCGGCATCTCATCGGCATCCCGGCGGGCATCGTGCGGATGAGCTATCTGAAATTTTCCATCTTCACCTTGCTCGGCTCGGCGATCTGGTGCGCGGTGCTGTGCTACGTCGGCATCAAGGCCGGGCAGGACGACCAATTGATGAAGGGCGAGTATCATCGCATCACGCTCTGGCTCGCGGGCGCAATGCTGGTGCTGGGCGGACTTTATTATTTTTTCGTCCACCGGCACATGAAGAAAAAATCGTGATTTGTCGAAGCGAAAATTTCCACGCGCTCCCAATTCAACGATTTAACAATTTAACGAATAAAATTCCTCTGTGTCTCTGCGTCTCTGTGGCAAAATAATTCTTCGTCGCCGAAAATTGACTTCCGTTGTAAATTGCCTCCGTGCCAGTCAGTGATTCCATCCGCAAAAAAATCAGCGCCGTGCCGCATAAGCCCGGCGTCTATCTGCATCGCGACCGCTTCGGCACGGTCATTTACGTCGGCAAGGCGCTCAACCTGCGCAAACGCGTCAGCCAATATTTTCAATCCAATCGGCGCAACGGCTGGGATTTGAAATTCAACGCGCTCGTGGAGGCGATTTGTGATTTCGATTTTCATGTCGTCCGCAGCGAACCGGAAGCGCTCCTGCTTGAAAGCAAGCTCATCAAGGAGTTCAAGCCGCGCTACAACATCAGCTTCCGCGACGACAAACGGTTTTTGATGCTGAAAATAAATTTGAACGATCCGATCCCGAATTTTTCCTTCGCGCGTTTCAAAAAAGACGACGGCGCGAAATATTTCGGTCCGTTCGCGAACGCCGGCGCGTTGCGCAACACGCTGACGCTCGTGCGCCGGCAATTTAATCTGCGCGGCTGCCGCGTCTTCACGCCGGGCGAAGTTGATTATAAACACTGTCTTTACGCGCATCTGAAATTTTGCACCGCGCCGTGCGTCAATAATGTTTCGCGCGAACAATATCTGGAACAGGTCAAGACCGCGTGCGAATTTCTGGAAAACCAATGCCGCGAAATGCAGGATCAAATCGAAGGTGAAATGCGCAAAGCCGCCGCGTCCCAGGATTTTGAAAAAGCCGCGAGCCTGCGCGACTTGCTGCGCGATCTAAAAGCGACTTGGCGCAAAACGGAAAAATTTCCTCGCATTCCATATTCGCTGCCGGGCAGTTTGCCGCCGCAAAATGATTTGGTTGAACTCGCGGAAGTTTTGCATTTGCCAGCGCCGCCGCTGCGCATCGAAGGTTTTGACATTTCCAACATCAGCGGCACGTTCGCCGTCGCGTCGCTCGTCAGTTTCAAAAACGGCCGTCCGGACCGTGCCAATTATCGCCGCTTCAAAATCAAAACGGTCGAAGGCCAGGATGATTTCGCAAGCATGGCGGAAGTCGTGCGGCGGCGTTACACGCGATTGCTGAATGAAAGCGTGGCGCCGACGCAAAAAACAAAAAATGACGACGACGGCCACGCCGTGCCCGATGAATTGCAAAAAGTGATTGATGAAACGAGCCGCAAAGTGCGGCGCGGTTTGCCGGTGAATTCGCCCGCGAAAAGCGAAAGCAAACCAGAAAGTGAATTTGCCCAAGCGTCGCCGCAACCTTCAACCTTCAACCTTCAACCTTCAACTTTTCCCGATTTGATTTTGATAGATGGCGGACGCGGGCAACTGAACGCCGCGCTCGGTGAATTGAAAAAACTTGGCCTCGAAAAAATTCCCGTCATTGGGCTGGCAAAGGAGTTTGAGGAAATTTATTTGCCGGAAAAATCCGAACCGTTGCGGCCTGGCCTCGATCATCCGGCGGTGAAATTGTTGCAGCGCATCCGCGACGAATCGCATCGCGTGGCGAATTCCTACAACGCGCAGTTGCGGCTTAAGAAAATTTCCGAGAGCGTGCTGGATGAATTTCCCGGCATCGGCGAGCGGCGCAAATCGGCGCTGTTGAAAAAGTTCGGCTCCGTGCAGCGCTTGCGGACGGCGACGCTGGAACAGCTTGCCGCCGTGCCGGGTTTTGGCGGCAAGGCGGCGGAGGAATTGAAAAAGTTTTTAGAAGCCCGCGATTCGTAAAACTTTCCGGACGGCGTCGAGTCACTCCGGAGCGAACCATTCTCCGCGAGTTGGAATCAGCGGGACGACGCCTAGCTCTTTGGCTTTTTCCGAGAACCGCTCAGCCGCTCGCGGGGTCTCCGTGTATTCCGGCGGTTTGTTGAGCAATTGATAATGGATCGGCACTCCGATCCGCGCCCGCAGGATCTGGGCGGCGACGGCGGCTTCTTCAGGGAGCATCGCGGCGTGAAAAGGGCTGGGCGGCTGCACGTGGGGGATTTGTAGCGTCGGCCCATTGATCGGAAGGAACGCCACGTCAATCGGACCTACGGCGCGGGCAATGGCCCACCAATGGCCGTGGAACAAGGTGTCGCCGGCATGAAGAATGCGAGTCCCGTCACATTCGACGATCCACGTGCGTTGGGGGTCGCCAAATCCATCAACGGCCGGCACGGCAATGATGCGAAACGGTCCTGCGCGACGCTCTGTCCACGGCGGCACGATTTCGGGCTGGAGGCCGCTTTCGCGGAATTGTGCCTCGGCCGGCGCGGTCATGATCAAATCGTCGCCCGTGCCCGGGTTCGGTTCAGGCCGGAACACGGGCGCGCCTTTTGCGAGCGCGGCAACGATTGTGACCGGATCGGCGTGATCGGAATGCAGGTGCGTCACCAAGGCGGCCGCCGCCCGGCTTGGTCCGAGCGGAGAGACCAGTTCGTTGCCCGGGATGAGCCAAAAGGAATCCTTCAGGCAGTCAATGAGCAGGGTCTGACCGTCATGCTCAATTTCGACCCCAGCCCATCCAAGATGTCGTAGTTTCATATCGGTTCGGCGGAATGAAAAACAGCCCTCCTTAGGCCGCTACAAGGTGTTTGCTCAGGAACTCCTTAAGCGGCAGCGGTGAGTTTCCGGTCAGCCGCTTGACCGTCGGAGTCACCAAGGCGTGATAACCTTGCGAAGCCTCGACGTCGAAGTCCACTATGACTTTGACGATGTGCGGTGGCAAACCGGCGTGCGCCAAGCCTTCCGCCAATCCCTGCGGCGGCACCTCAACGTGTGCGACGGGCTTGCCGATCAGTTCGCTGATCATCGCCGCCAATTCATTTTGCGTGACAGCGGCGGGTCCGGTCACATCGAGGATTTCCGAGCCTTGCGCCTGGACCAACGCCCCGGCGATGGAGCGCGCGCAATCCTCGCGGCTGACGTAGGCGCGGCCTTTTCCGCCGGTGGCCGAGAAGAGCTTGCCGCTCTTGATCGCCGGTTCCGCGCCCGTGGGGACAAAATCCATGTAGAGATTATTGCGCAGAATCGTCCAGGTGAGCGGGCTTGCGATCAAGGCCGCCTCGGTCCAGAAGTGGTCGTTGATGAGCGAACCTTCTGCCGTCGGGTGAGGCGCCGGTGCCGATGTGTAAACGACATGCTTGACTCCACTCTCGACAGCGGCGGCAACCGCGGCACGGTGTTGGGCCAGACGTTTGCCGGGCACCTCCAAGTTATCGGTGCTGATGATTACCAGCCGATCCACACCGGCAAAAGCGCTCCGGAGCGTTTCGGGACGGTCGAAGTCGGCGGCGCGCACCTCGACGCCCCGCGCTTGAAAGTTGGTGAGTTTTTCCGGGGTGCGAGTTGCCGCCACGACGTGCTTGGCTCCCAGGCGCAACAGTTGTTCGACGACGGCGCGGCCCGAGTGGCCGTTGGCACCGGTGACTAGGAGACGATCATTGATATGGTTCATAAAGTTTTTGTTTAGTAGATACTCGCTGGCCAGACACGGAATGCGTCGGTGGTGCCATCACGAGACACGTCCAACATAAGTCTTGTGATAGCTTAAACAAGGAGGCAGTTTTTTGTGCCCGGTTACCTGGAAGGAACTACTCGCTATGTCCAACAACCAACTACGATCCGGTGTCTTGCTCGCTGCCGCGCGCGTCGCCGATGGCGATGATCCGGGAAACTGTGCCGTTCGCGACGTGTTGGATCATCTCGCCGGCAAGTGGAGCACACTGGTGCTGCTGTATTTGGAGGAGGGACCGAGCCGCTTCGGCGCTCTGCGGCGCGGAGTGCCGAAGATTTCCAAGCGGATGCTCACGCAGACCTTGCGTGACTTGGAGCGCGACGGTTTTCTGACACGCCAGGCGTTTCCAACCAAACTCCCGAGCGTGGAATACCGCCTCTCGCCCATGGGAGAATCCTTCCTTGTGCCGCTGCGTGAACTGTTAGTCTGGGTGGAAAAGCAGCACGCGCAGATCCGGCGGGCGAGAACCCGCTACGACGCCAAAGCGAGCAGCCAACGCCAGTTGGCACCTATCATCGGCAAAGCGGCAAACATTCCTTCAGCGGCACGGGCGTTTTGATTCCGGCGGCGAGCATTTGCTTCCGCCATTCGGCGATTGCTTGTTCGAGAATGAACATAAGCGTTAAGCAGTTCGCTTTTTATATGGGCAGAAAGTCACCACCGCGCCAGAGATCAGCAGGGCGATGCCCAACACCAGCAAACAAATGGCTTCATATTTTATTACGCCTTCATGCACGGCCTGCGTGGCCGTCGGCATCATAAACGCCATGCCGATCAATAGAACGAGCATCCCCGCGCCGATTTTCACGGTTTGTTTCATGGGCGTCAGTTCTACTTTTTCCGATTCGACCTTGAACAATTTGGGCAAAAACATTCGCTAAAGGAAAATCACCGATCCGCCCACCAAAGCCCAGCCGAGCAACCACAGGCCGAGCTTGCTGTTGACCACGACCAGTTCATCGTGCAACTGAATGGAGCCGGGCACCATCAACGCCGCGCCGATCATTACGCCGACAATTCCACCGACGATTTTCATGGTTTTCATAAATTGTCTTTCGATTTTTTTGAATTCACTTTTCAATGGTTGAGGCTTTCCGATTCGTTGAACGGAAATTTCAAATGCGTTTTGGTCATTCAATCCTGATTTCATCTGCCGTTCGATTTCCTCACGCAAATGAATTTCCAACTCCTCCAGCGGCACGGGCGTTTTGATGCCAGCGACCAGCATCTGCTGCTGCCATGCCAAGATTGATTTTTCGAGGTTAAACATATTTGTGTTTAGGTTTTGCGTTTGGCAGACAGGCAGCTTAGGCCGGCGCCATGCAAAGCCAGGGTTAGACCCAATGAGACAAGGCTTATAGCCAGGATAAACGCTAGGGTAAACATGCCACGCAACTGGAATCCATCGCCAGCTAGTTTGTCCAAGCCCGGGCTTTGCACAACCAGCATCCATGTCTGAAACAAGCCGACCACAATCGCGGCGATTCCAACCACAATCGCGAGTATTCGATTGATTGCAACGGTCAGCGGGATTGTCTTTTGAAATTCTTGCTGCAGCCGATCCGCCGATCCAATTTTTTTTATGGCGGAATTGAAAGCTGCTTGTCCGTTCAATCCTGATTTCACCTGCCGCTCGATTTCCTCGCGCAGATGATTTTCCAATTCCTCCAGCGGCACAGGTGTTTTGATTCCAGCAATGAACATTTGTTTTCGCCAGTCGGCAATGGATTGTTCGAGATCAAACATATTGCTCCTTTCGCAGGCCGGACAGGACGCCGTGAACGAGCGTCCAGTGTTCGTGATGTTTTTGCATCGCGAGCTTGCCGTCCTTTTTGAGCGAATAATATTTCCGCTTCCGCCCGGTTTCGCTTTCGCCCCAGCGTGCCTTGATCAAGCCTCGGTGTTCCATCCGGTGCAGCACCGGATAAAGCATCCCGTCCGTCCAGTTGAGATGACCGTCGGAGCGGGCTTTGACTTCCTGGATGATGGCGTAACCGTAGCTTTCACCGTTGGCGAGCAGTGATAAAACCAGCGGCTCCGCCGAGGCGGCGACCAGTTCTTTACGAATCATAGGGATACGATACATAGAATGTATATGTATGTCAAGCCGGAAAAATCATTGAAAGAATTCCGTGCCATTTCCCGGAATTCCTGTCTTAATTTTTCCATGAACATTCAAGTGGCCGTCCTCTGCGACGCGGCGACCGAGGACAACGGCAAGCTCAACCTGCTCGGCGCGTTCGACACGATCTACGCGCCGCAACTGCCCGCCGTGCATCCGCAATGCGCCGTCGCGCTACGCGTCACGTTTCTCTCGGGCGACGAGGGCGCGCGCAAGCTCAAGCTGAATTTCGTCAACGCCGACGGACGTTCCATCATGCCCAGCATCGAAATTCCCGTCGAAGTCGCGCTGCCGGACGACGTGCATTTTCTCACGCGCAATTTCATCGTGAACATCCAGCAGTTGAAATTTGCCGAGGCCGGTCTGTATTCTGTGGACGTGCGGCTGGACGACAAATCGCAGGGAAACATTCCCTTGCTGGTGAAACATGTCGTGCCAACGGAAACGTGAAACGCCAGACAGAATCCACAAAGTTTTCAGAATTAAACTATTCGCGCGGAATTCCCGCGTGCCGGTTCAGAATTTGTTAATTCTGTTAATCCTCTCAAAAACTTCTTGTCTTCACTTTGGACTTTGAAGTTCGCCCTTTGGACTTTATTTTCCGCGCCATGAATGAACCTATTTTGCAACTCGATCTCCCCGGCATAAAAAAAGTCCGCTCCGGTAAAGTCCGTGAAGTCTTCGACCTCGGCGACAGTTTTCTGCTCGTCGCCAGCGACCGCATTTCCGCCTTCGACGTCATCATGCCCAACGGCATTCCGCGCAAGGGCGAAGTGCTCACGCAAGTTTCGCATTTCTGGTTCGAGAAATTTTCCGCACTAGTGCCGAACCATCTGCTCGCGGGCGCGAACGATCCGTTGCCAAAAAATCTCCAGCCGTTCGCGGACAAATTGGCGCGTCGCTCGATGATCGTGAAAAAGGCCAAGCCGCTCGCCATCGAGTGCATCGTGCGCGGCTATCTTTCCGGCAGCGGCTGGAAGGAATACAAAAAATCGCAAACAGTTTGCGGAATAAAATTGCCCGCCGGTTTGACTGAATCTGCCGAATTGCCGGAAGCGATTTTCACTCCGTCAACAAAAGCTGAAGCTGGCCACGATGAAAATATTTCATTTGAAGAGGCGCAAAAAATCGTCGGCGCAGAATTGGCAAATCAGGCGCGCGACTTGAGCCTGAAAATTTACAAAGCCGGACGTGATTACGCGAAGCAGCGCGGAATTATTATTGCCGACACAAAATTCGAGTTCGGCCTGTTCGAGGGCAAGTTGATTTTGATTGATGAAGTGTTGACGCCCGATTCCTCGCGCTTCTGGCCGGCCGACCAATACGCACCCGGCCGCGGCCAGCCGAGTTTCGACAAGCAATTCGTCCGCGATTATCTCGAAACGCTGGCGTGGGACAAAACCCCGCCCGGCCCGAAACTGCCGGACGACGTCGTCGCCAAAACCAGCGCGAAGTATTTGGAAGCGTATGAAAAGTTGACGGGGAAAAAGCTTTAAGGGGGTTAAATGAAATTAGCGATGATTTATAAATTTCTCGCGGCTATTCCGCAAGTCCAGCGACGCAACAATATGTTTATGAACATATGCCTGACCTTTCTGATCCTTTGTTTATTCTAGTGCTTCTTGTATTCGCAGGGTTTGTCTTATGGTTGGTCAAAAGACGTTGAATGCAAACGCTCGTCGAAGATTTCTGCAATACTTGCGCCACAAGCGCGGGCCACTTTTTATTCGCAATCCGCGCCGGGCGCAGTAAAGTTTGAGCCATGAGCGTGGAGCAAATTGAAGCCACTATTGAGTCAATGTCCGCGAGCGAGCGACGGAAGTTCGTCAACTGGTTTGACGCGCATCGCCACGAGCTGCTGCCGGAAATTGAAACCGCCCAGCAAGCCGAAGTGCTGACCCGCCTTGCCGAAACTGACGCCAACCCCGAGTTGCTCGAACCATTTGAAGAGGCCGACGTGAAAAGGATGTTCAACGAATTCGCCGATGCCCGCGCTCAAAAGACATCCGCTCGTCAGGGCTGACCTGCAAAACGCCTACGATTGGTATGAGGATCAGCTTCCCGGATTGGGCGGCGAGTTCCGCGAGAAATTTTTCCACGTCTATCGAAAACTCGGCCAAGGCCCGCTGCTTTACGCCGTCCGCTTCGACAACGTCCGCCGCCTAAATCTTGACCGTTTTCCTTACGGCATTTTTTACGTTATGAGGCCGGATGAAGTGCGTGTGCTCGCCGTGCTGCACGCCAGCCGTGACAACGAATACATTCTCGCCGAACGGCGGCGGACATTTTCTGCCGGTCAATTTTAATCGTGCAAACGCTCGTCGAAGATTTTCTGCAATACCTGTGCCACGAGCGCGGGCAGTCGGACAACACGGCGAAAACTTACGCCGCGCTGCTCGGCAAATTCACCGATTGGGCGGCGAAACAAAATCTCACGGACTGGCAATCGGTCGAGCTGAAACATCTCATGTCGTTCCTGCAACACGAGCGCGCACGTCCGCTCGCCGACGAGCCGAAGGAATCCGTCAAGCGCTTGAGCGGCGAGAGTGTTTATCTGGAGATCGCCGCGCTGCGGGCGTTTTACAAATTTGCTGAGAACGAAAAACTGCTGCCGACGAACATAG
>CAXUBD010000112.1:0-8904 GCA_964249225.1 uncultured Verrucomicrobiota bacterium
TTTTTTAAGACCACGATTCAGTAAAAACGCGCGAGCAACATGGCGCTGACTCCACCCGCCACCATCACGTAGGATGATGACTCAGACCGTCCCCGTCTTAACAATTTCTTAACACATTTACTGCGTATTTTGATTAGATATGCCGGTGATTTATAGCTAGTGTTTTCAATGAAAGATTTGAGCGGTGCCATTGACCCGTTTGCTCTGATGACTCGTGTTGGGCATGCCGCGCACATCACAACCTTAAACGAAAATTATGCTTGATGCCATTTACATCGGAACGGCCTTCGGATTTTTCGCCGCGTTTTGCATTTATGCAGTTGGCTGCGAAAAGCTTTAATTCAAATTTTATGGAAAACCTTATTCTTGGAATCATCTCCCTGGCGCTGTGCGGATATCTCATCGTGGCGATGATCTGCCCGGAAAAATTTTAATCAAATTGTCATGAACGCCCATCAATGGTTGGAACTCGCGCTGTATCTTGGCGCACTCATCATCGTCACCAAGCCGCTCGGCCTGTATCTGGGCCGCGTGTTTGATATCAACGGCCGCACCTGGCTCGATCCGGTTGTGCGCCCGCTGGAAAAACTGACCTACTGGATTTTTCGCGTTGACCCGACGAAAGAGCAAGGTTGGAAGCAATACACGTTTGCCATGTTGATTTTCAGCTTGGTGAGTTTGCTGTTCACCTACGCGATTTTGCGGTTGCAGAATTTTCTGCCGCTAAATCCGCAGCATCTTGGCGCGCTGTCGGAACATCTCGCGGTCAACACCGCCGTTAGATTCACGACCAACACGAACTGGCAGAGCTACGGCGGCGAATCCACGATGTCGTATCTCTCGCAGATGGTCGCGCTGACCATCCACAACTTTTTTTCCGCCGCCGTCGGCATGGCGGTCGCGGCCGCGCTCGTGCGCGGCATCGCGCGGCATTCGGCCTCGACCATCGGCAACTTTTGGGTGGACGTGACGCGCATCACTTATTATTTGCTGCTGCCAATCTGCCTCGTGTTCGCAATTTTTCTCGTGTCGCAGGGCATGATTCAAAATTTCAAACCTTACACCTCGGCGAAATTGATCGAGCCGCAAACCATTTCCGTTGCAAAAACTGACGCGAACGGAAAGCCCGTCGTTGACGCCAAGGGAAATCCCGTGATGGAAAACCAGACGCTCGACACGCAGACGATTGTGCAAGGGCCGATGGCGTCGCAGGTCGCGATCAAAATGCTCGGCACGAACGGCGGCGGTTACACGAACGCCAACGCCGCGCATCCGTTTGAAAATCCCACGCCGCTCTCGAACTTTCTGCAAATGCTCGCGCTGCTCTGCATCGGCAGCGCGCTGACGTATCATCTCGGTCGCGAAACGAAAAATCAAAAGCACGGCTGGTCGGTCTGGTCGGCGATGTTCGCGATGTGTCTCGCGGGCGTTTTATTTTGCTGGTGGGCGGAAGCGCGCGGCAATCCGATTCATCAACAACTCGGCGTCGCCGTCGCCGGTGGCAACATGGAAGGCAAGGAAGTCCGTTTCGGCATTTTTAATTCCGCACTTTTTGCGACGGTCACGACCGACGCGAGTTGCGGCGCGGTCAATTCCATGCACGATTCATTCACGCCGCTCGGCGGACTCGTGCCGTTATTCAACATCCAGACCGGCGAAGTTATTTTCGGCGGCGTCGGCGCGGGACTTTACGGCATGTTGATTTTTGTCGTGCTGACCGTGTTCATCGCCGGGCTGATGGTCGGGCGCACACCGGAATATCTCGGCAAAAAAATTGAATCTTACGATGTGAAAATGGTGCTGCTCGCGTTCGTCATCCTCGCATTCATCATTCTCGGTTTCACGGCGTGGGCGTCCGTGAGCAATTGGGGAACGTCGAGCCTCGCCAATCAAGGCCCGCATGGCTTGAGCGAAATGCTCTATGCCTTCACGTCCGGCGCGGGCAACAACGGCAGCGCCTTCGCCGGCCTCAACGCCAACACGCCGTGGTATGACACAACGCTCGGCGTGGACATGTTGCTCGGACGTTTCGGCATGATCATTCCGCTGCTCGCGCTGGCCGGATCGCTGGCGCGCAAAAAAATCGTCCCCGCCAGCGCCGGAACTTTTCCCGTGAGCGGTTTCACCTTCATCGTGCTGCTGGTCGGCACGGTGATTTTGGTCGGAGCGCTGACCTTTTTGCCCGCGCTCGCGCTCGGCCCGATTGTCGAACATTTCCTGATGCTGCAAGGCAACCTGTTTTAACCTGAATTATTTATGTCAACGAAATCCGTTTCCTTGTTTGAGCCGAAAATACTTTTGCCCGCGTTTGGCGAAACTTTTCTTAAGCTCGACCCGCGCCTGATGGTGAAAAATCCCGTCATGTTCGTCACGCTCGTCGGCGCAATCATCAGCACCGTGGAGATTTTTCGTTCGCCTGGGCAAACTTTATTTGTCACACAAATCGCGATCTGGCTTTGGTTCACCGTGCTGTTCGCGAATTTTGCCGAAGCGATTGCCGAAGGACGCGGCAAGGCGCAGGCAAAATCGCTCCGCGCCACGCGCACGCGCACGAGCGCAAACAAAATTTCCGGCAACGGTAAAATCGAAAGCGTGGACGCGGGTTCGCTCCGCAAAGGCGACATCGTTGTCGTTTGCACCAACGAACTCATCCCCGCCGACGGCGAAGTCATCCTCGGAGCGGCGACGGTGGATGAATCCGCCATCACCGGCGAATCCGCGCCCGTCATCCGCGAGGCCGGCGGCGACCGCAGCGCCGTCACCGGCGGCACGCGCGTGTTGTCCGATGAAATCAGAATCCGCATCATGGCCAATCCCGGCGAAGGTTTTTTGGATCGCATGATTCAACTGGTCGAAGGCGCGAGCCGCCAGAAAACGCCCAACGAAATCGCGCTGACCATTTTGCTGGCCGCGCTCACCGTCGTCTTTTTGCTCGCGGTCGTCACGCTGAAGCCCTTCGGCATTTATTCCGGCGTGGCTTTTTCCAACGCCGTGCTCATTTCACTTTTGGTTTGTTTGATTCCGACAACCATCGGCGCTTTGTTGAGCGCCATCGGCATCGCAGGCATGGATCGTTTGCTGCAACGAAATGTTTTGGCCATGAGTGGTCGCGCGGTCGAAGCTGCGGGCGACGTGGACGTTTTGCTTTTGGATAAAACTGGCACAATCACGCTCGGCAATCGCCAAGCCACGGCGTTTTTGCCCGCTCCCGGCGTGACGGAACTGGAACTCGCCGACGCCGCGCAGCTCGCTTCGCTCGCCGACGAAACGCCCGAAGGCCGCAGCATCGTCGTGCTGGCGAAAAGCTTCGGCATCCGCGCGCGGGAAATCAACGAACTGCCACACGCGCAATTCATTCCCTTCACCGCGCAGACGCGCATGAGCGGCGTGGATTTCGAGGGCCAACAAATCCGGAAAGGCGCGGCCGGCGCGATCCGCGAATTTCTCGGCGGCACGCTGCCCAAAGAAATCGAAGGCGCCGTCGAAAATATTTCACGTTCCGGCGGCACGCCGCTCGTCGTCGCCACGCAGAAACGCGCACTTGGCGTGATCCATTTGAAGGACATCGTTAAAGGCGGCCTGGCCGAACGTTTCAAACGCTTTCGTGCGATGGGCATCCGCACCGTGATGATCACCGGCGATAATAAATTGACGGCGGCAGCGATCGCCATTGAAGCCGGTGTGGATGATTTTTTAGCCGAGGCAAAACCGGAAGATAAACTCGCGCTCATCCGCAAGGAACAGACCGGCGGACGCATGGTCGCGATGATCGGCGACGGCACGAACGACGCGCCCGCGCTCGCGCAGGCCGACGTCGGCGTGGCGATGAACACGGGCACGCAGGCCGCGAAGGAAGCGGGCAACATGATTGACCTCGACTCGAATCCGACGAAGCTTTTGGAGATCATCGAAATCGGAAAACAGCTGCTCATCACGCGTGGCGCGCTCACGACGTTCAGCATCGCGAACGACGTGGCGAAATATTTCGCCATCATTCCCGCGATGCTCATGGTGACGTTCCCCGTCATCGCGCCGCTGAACATCATGCATCTGCACAGCCCGAACAGCGCGATTTTGAGCGCCGTGATTTTTAACGCGCTTGTCATCATCGCGCTGATTCCATTGGCGTTGCGCGGCGTCAAATTCCGTCCGCTCGGCGCGGTGGAAATTTTGCGGCGCAACCTGCTCATCTACGGCGTCGGCGGCGTCATCATTCCGTTCGTCAGCATCAAGCTCATTGACCTTGTTATTGCTGGCTTGCACCTCGCTTAACTCAACACTCGAAAATTATGAAAAACTTCTTTGCCGAATCTGGGCGCACGATCCTATCGGTGACTTTTCTAGCCGTCATTTTGACCGGCCCCATTTGCGCCGCAGTCGGTGTCCTTATTCCGACTATTGGCATCAAACTCACCGGCTTCATTGCTGCCGCGTTGCGTCAGATGTAACTCAACACTCGAAAATTATGAAAAATATCTTTGCTGAATTCGGTCGCTCAATTGTGGCGACAATTTTCTTCGCCGTCATTTGTTGCGGCGTGTATCCGCTCGTCGTTTTTGGCGCGGCAAAATTATTGTTTCCGCATCAAGCCGACGGCAGTCTGCTCGTGGACAAATCTGGCGCGATTCGCGGCTCGGCCTTGCTCGCGCAGAATTTCACCGGCGCGCAATACTTTCATCCGCGCCCGTCGGCGGCGGGCGCGAACGGTTTTGACCCGACCAGTTCCAGTGGCAGCAATCTTGGCCCGACCTCGTCGAATCTCGTCGCCAACATTACTGCAAACATCGCCAATTACCGCGCGGAAAATAATATCGCAACAAACTCGCCCATTTATAATATGATTCCCGCCGACGCCGTGACGGAATCCGCCAGCGGCCTTGACCCGCACATTTCGCCAGCGAACGCGGAAATCCAAATCGCCCGCGTCGCCAAGGCGCGCGGAATTTCCGAAGAAAAATTGCGCGAACTCGTTCAGCAAAACACGAGCGGCCGCGATCTCGGACTTTTCGGCGAGCCGCGCGTGAACCTGATGACGTTGAACTTCGCACTCGACCAGTTGCCGCCAAAATAGACGGCAACCAACCCGTCGAAATTTATGGGCCATGAATTACGCAATGGACTTGCGGTACTGGCTTACCTGATTCTGGGCACCGCCCTGATTGTTTTTGTGGGACACTGGGCGTTGAAAAAATTCGGGTCGCCCAAAAAATAAAATTGAAAACGCTTCCGTTTTTTACTGCTTGCGGTTTTTTAGCTGAATTCCACGAAGGATTCTTTAAGCTGAATTTGTGATTGAGAATGAACGTCCCAATCCCGACGCCTTGCTCGCCGCCATCCAAACGGACGCCGCGCGCAAAAAACGCGGACGCCTCAAAGTTTTTCTCGGCATGTGTCCCGGCGTCGGCAAGACATTCGCCATGCTCGAAGCGGCGCAGCGCGAATTAAAAAACGGCCGCGACCTCGTCATCGGTTACGTCGAAACTCACGGCCGCAAAGAAACGGATGCGCTGACAAACGGACTTCCGCTCATTCCTCGAAAAGTTTCGGAACATCGCGGTCTCGCGCTCACGGAAATGGACTTGAACGCTGTGCTCGCGCGGCGTCCGCAGCTTGCGCTCGTGGACGAACTCGCGCATACGAACGCGCCCGGTTCGCGCCATCCCAAACGCTGGCAGGACGTGAATGAATTGATCGACGCGGGCATTGACGTTTTCACGACGCTGAATGTCCAGCACATTGAAAGCCGCGCCGACACGGTTCAGCAAATCACCGGCTCGGCCATCCGCGAAACTGTTCCCGACAGCATTCTCGACGACGCGGAAATTGAGTTGATTGATCTGCCGCCGGCGGAATTGCTCGGACGTTTGCAGCAGGGAAAAGTTTATCTGCCCGAACGCGCCGCGAGCGCCGCGCAGAATTTTTTCCGCGAAGCCAATCTCACCGCGCTGCGCGAGCTCTCGCTGCGGCTCGTGGCCGACCATGTCGGCGCGGACACGCAGGAATTTCACCGCACGCAGGCCGGCGCGGGCGTGTGGAAAACCAGCCATCGCCTGATGGTCGCGGTCAGCGCCAGTCCGCTTTCCGAATCATTGACACGCTGGACCCGTCGCATGGCCGACAGTTTGCAATGTCCCTGGCTTGCCGTTCACGTTGAAAATTCGCACGTGCTGGACGACGCCGCGCAGTCGCGTTTGGAAAAAAATCTCGCGCTCGCCCGTTCGCTCGGCGCGGAGGTGATTGACACGACGGACGAAAATCTGGCGCGCGGACTGTTGCGGATCGCGCGGCAAAACAATGTTTCGCAAATCATCGTCGGCAAACCCGCCGCGAAAAATTTATTGGAATGGTTTCGCGCCGGAAAATTATTGCGCCAGCTTATGCACGGAAGCGGCGACATTGATTTGCAGGTCGTGCGCGCGGAAAAAAGTGGCGGGCCGCCACGGGCCAACTCCTGGCGATGGCGTCCGGTTGTGGATTGGAAACAATATGCCGTGGCCGCCGGCGTCTTGGCGGCGGTGGGCGTGCTCAATGCGCTGGTCATTCAATTCACCGGGCCGCGCGTGCCGGGCTTTGTTTTTTTGCTCGCGGTCTTGCTGCTCGCGCTTTTTCTCGGACGCGGGCCGGTGCTGTTCGCCGGCGCGGCGAGCGCGCTGGCGTGGAATTATTTTTTCCTGCCGCCGCGCTTCACGTTCAACATCAGCAGCACTGAGGACGGAATTTTATTCGGACTTTATTTCGTCGTCGCCATCGTGCTCGGCCAGCTGGTCGCCCGCATTCGCGCGCAGGAACTTGCCGAACGCCAGCGCGAAGAACGCGCGATGGCGCTGTACCAGTTGACCCGCGAATTCGCGCAGGCCGGCACGCGCGATGAAATCGTGTGGCAGCTCGTCGCCGAAGTCGGCCGCGTTTTTCAAGCGAATGCCGCCGTCGTGCTGCCGGGAAAAAATTCGCTCGCCGCGCATCCGGACAGTTCGCTCGTGCTGACCGAAAAGGAATTGCACGTTGCGGAATGGGCGTTGGTCAACCGGCAGGCGGCGGGAAAATTCACGGATAATCTGCCGGGCGCGGCTTCATTGCACTTGCCCTTGAAGACCGAACGCGCGGTGGTCGGCGTGCTGTCGGTGAACTTGGCGGAAAAAACTTTGCCGCTCGCGCGCCGCGATTTGCTCGAAGCGTATGCGCGCCAGGCGGCGCTGGTTCTGGATCGCGTCGCATTGCGCGCCGCCGGCGAGCAAGGCAAACTCGTCGCCGAATCCGAACGCTTGAGCAACGCGCTGCTGAATTCCATTTCGCACGAACTGCGCACGCCGCTCGCGGCCATCATCAGCGCGACCAGCGCGCTCGCGGAAATAAAAAAGTCCGGCGGCGACAGTCTGGAAAATAAAATGGTCGCGGAAATCCAGGAGGCGTCCGCGCGCTTGAACCGGCTTTTCGGCAATCTGCTCGACGTGACGCGGCTGGAATCCGGCCATGTCCGCCCGAAACTGGATTGGTGCGACGTTGCGGATTTGGTGCAGACCACTGTGCATTCGCTGGAACGCGAACTGGCCGGGCGTGAAATCAAAATTGAAATCGCCGGTAAAATTCCGCTTGCGCGATTGGATTTCACTTTGATGCAACAGTCATTGTCGAATCTGCTGTTGAACGCGGTTGTTCATACGCCCGTCGGCACGCCAATTTTGTTACGCGCGCGGCCTGAAACCGGCTGGCTGATTTTTGAGGTCGCGGACGACGGGCCGGGGCTTTCGCCGGAATTGTTGCCGCGCATCTTCGATAAATTTTTTCGCGCGCCGAATGCGCCCGCTGGCGGCAGCGGTTTGGGACTGGCCATCGTCAAAGGTTTTGTCGAAGCTCATGGCGGACAAATTTCTGCGGCGAACCGTCCCGGCGGCGGCGCGATTTTTAGCATCCGCATTCCGCAAAAAGAATTGCCGCCCGAAGAAAAATTATCGTGAATCCCGCTTCCGAAAAAAATTCAACCGTTGTGCTGGTGATTGACGACGAGCCGCAGATCCGGCGTTTGCTGCGCGTGACGCTGGAGGCGAACGGCTACCAAGTTTTTGATGCCGCGAGCGGCCGAGATGGCATCGTGCAAGCCGCGCAATGCCGGCCAGAAATTATTTTACTCGATCTGGGTTTGCCGGATTTGGACGGCGTGGAAGTTCTCAAACGCATCCGCGAATGGAGCCGCGTGCCGGTCATTATCTTGAGCGTGCGCGACCGCGAGAACGATAAAATCGCCGCGCTGGACGCGGGCGCCGATGATTTTATCACCAAGCCTTTTGGCGGCGGCGAATTGCTGGCGCGATTGAGAACAAATTTGCGCCGCAGTCAGCCGCACGCGGCGGACGCGGTTTTCCGCGCGGGAAAAATTGAAGTGGATTTGTCCACGCGAACCGTCCGCAAGAACGGACAGGAAGTGAAACTCACACCAACGGAATATTCGCTGCTGCGATTTTTCGTTGTCCACGCCGGAAAAGTTTTGACCCACCGTCAATTGCTGACAGAGGTCTGGGGGCCAACTGCGGTAGATCAAACCCACAGCCTTCGCGTTCACATCGCGCACTTGCGCGACAAATTGGAAGATAATGCCGCGCAACCAAAATTTATCATCACCGAGCCGGCGATAGGATATCGCGCCCTGACGTTTGATGAATCTTAGACGCCAACCTCCTGGCCATCCACAGCGGTGCGCAACTACGTCGTGATAGAAATGAAATCAATCCACGCTGAACCTGTAGAGGATCGTATTGTGATAAACCTGGCCAGGCTTGAGTTCTGCCGACGGAAAATTCAGATGGTTGGGTGAATCCGGAAAATGTTGCGGCTCCATGGCAATGGCACCTCGGTGTTCATAGACAACGCCGCGTTTGCCCTTGATGGTGCCATCCAGAAAGTTGCCCG
>CAXUBD010000113.1:0-1942 GCA_964249225.1 uncultured Verrucomicrobiota bacterium
TTCTCAATGTCGGTGTCATAATCTTGGATAAAGGCAATTTCCTCGGCGGGAATGCCGCGCTTCACGAGTTTGTCTTTAAGGTCGTCGTAAATGCAAAATTGTCGGCGCAATTTTGAAGGCGTGGATAAATCACAAAAGACAAGCTGGGTGGATCGCTGCTCCTTTGTTTCCTGCCAGATTTCAAAAATTTTATCCGCCGCAAGATTAACTTTGCTATCAGGATGGTCTTTCGCTCGCGGATTTAATACGCGCAAATCCAAAGCCGACTTGCGGCCTTCGGTGGTGATTTTGAGCATATTGTCTTCTTCGGGGGCAACCTCCCGCTTGCGGATGGCTTCCGCGCGTTCAACAAGGCCGTCCACAACTTTTTTCAACTCCGGCGTGGCCGGAGCGCGAATGACAATCGGCTTTCCCGTCTGGACTTCTGGAACAGCTAATTTCAATTGGGCGGCGGTTTGAATGTCGGCGGTCTGACAGAAAAGTTGCATCAATTCTGGAACATTGATGAAGCGGGCGAATCGCGTATTGAGCCGATAACCCGCGCCGTCGGGCGCAAGTTCCATCGCCGTCACCGGCTCGCCGAATGTCGCCGCCCAGGAGTCGAAGTGAGGCAAGCCTTGTTTTCGCAGCATCCCCATTTGCAGGTAACGCTGCATCGTGAACATTTCGGCCACACTGTTGGCAATCGGCGTTCCGGTTGCGAAAACAACGCCGCCGCCGTTGTTAATTTTTTGGATGTATTGCACTTTCAAAAACATATCGAAAGCGCGCTCGGAAGCGGTTTGCGGCATACCGGCAATGCGCGTCATTTTCGAGATGTAAAAAAGGTTTTTGAAATAGTGCGCCTCGTCCACAAACAGCCGATCAATGCCGAGTTCCTCAAACGTCAAGGTGTTGTCCTTTCTTTCTTCGGCGGAAAGAAGTTTTAATCTTGTTTCCAATTTCTTCTTGGCGGATTCAAGCCGCTTCACGATGCGACGGTCGCCCTTGCCTTCCATCCGTTCACGGATGGCGGCTTCAAGTTCGTCGAGTTGGTTTTGAAAAAAATCATGCTTGGCTTTTTCCGACATGGGAATTTTTTCAAAGCCTGAATGGGTGACAATGATTGCGTCCCAATTCCCCGTTGCGATGCGGCTCATCAATTCTCGTCGTCTGCCCATTTCAAAATCTTCTTTGGTCGCTGCCAAAATGTTTGCGCTCGGATAAAGCGTCAACAGTTCGGACGAAAATTGCCCCAACATATGATTGGGGACGGTGAGAAGCGGCTTGCGCGCCAAGCCCACGCGCTTCAACTCCATTGCGGAAGCAACCATCGTGTAAGTTTTTCCCGCGCCGACGACATGGCCGAGCAACGTGTTGGGCGTTTGCAAAATCCGCCAAACACCATTTTTTTGCTGACGCTGTAATTGGATGGTTTGGCTCGCGCCCGGCAACGTCAAATGCTCGCCGTTGAAAGCGCGAAGCCTGACGGCATTAAATTCCTCGTTGTATTTTTTGACGAGTCGTTCGCGCCGCTCGTCGTCCTGCCAAATCCAATCTTTGAAACGGTCTTTGATTTTCTGCTGCTTCTCTCGTGCCGCCTCGGTTGCATCCGGGTTGACAACAAACTTGTCTTTGCCTCCGGTCTTGATTTTGTCGTAGATCGTCGGCGTTTTGAGATTCAATGCGTCCTCCACCAACTCCAAAGCGGTTGCGCGTTCCGTCCCCCATTCGGTCGTGTTTGCCACTGTGCCTTTGGCTTTGTAGTCGCCGGTGACTGTCCAAGTGCCGACTTGAACGACATATTGAACGGTCACGTCTTCTGCGCCGAGCAACTCTTGGGCGAACTTTTCAAAATCTTTTGGCGGAATCCAGCACGCACCCAGCCGCGCGTCAATGTCGGTCGCCGATAAATCCTCCGGCTGAACAGATTTGAGAGCCTCGACATTTTCCCGAAAGCGCG
>CAXUBD010000113.1:1952-3765 GCA_964249225.1 uncultured Verrucomicrobiota bacterium
TGCTGCTGGCCGCTTCCGCGATTTTCAATTTGTCGCGGACATCGCCTGAAAGATAATTGTCCTCGGTTTCCCATTCTTGCGATTGCGGATTCAAAAACATCACGCCCTTTAGCTCCGGCAAAAATTCCTCCTGTGGCCGGCGCAATAGTTTTGCCATGTGCGGCAAATCCACGCGGCCTTTCTCGTTCAACGAAACAATGAGAGCCTCCTTTGGTGAGTCAACCGATGTGATTGGCTTCAATCGTTGGATGGTGCGCTCACGGAAAATCGCGGTCTTGGTGGCCTTCTTGGTTTCCATGTCGAAATTTTCCAGTGAAAACAAAAGTGGCAAATCGGGATCGCCGCGAAAGGCGAGCGCGTTCACGCGGTCGGACACCGGCCCGAAACGCGAAACAAAACGGTCGTAAGCCTGATTGAGCAACGCGCGAGCCAGCTTGATTTCATCCTCGTCGTCATCATTCAACTGCGTCCGCAAACACTGGCGCACGGCATCTCGCACCCGAATCATGCCACGAATGCGAAGTTTTGTTTGCACCGGCAAGTGCGGCAAAGGCACGAGCTTGTCATCTTCGCGTAGGGCGATTTCATCCTCGTGCAGCGTGTAGGCGTTCGGCTTGACATGGCCGGGCGCGGGGATGGCCTCGGCTTCGGCGGCGCGGGCGGAACGCTTCACCGCTTCGTAAATGTTTTCCGGCAAATGTTTGACGGCAACAGCCAAAGCGTCTTTGAGTTCTTGGCCGTCGCTCTCCAGCGTCGGCTCATTGCGCTTATACATCCGTCCTGCCAGCGTCATTTCGCCAAGCATCATGTGGGGATTTTTGAAGTAATACTCGTTAATCGGAATGACTTGGCCTTTCGTGGTTGTGAATGGCACGACTTTTTTCCATGCCGCGCCGCGCGGTGCTTCCCGCGCCCGCCGCTTTTTCAAAATAACGATGTCAGTGGTGACTTCAGTGTTGGCGTTGCGTTTGAAGGCATTGTTCGGCAACCGGATTGCGCCAATCAAATCGGCGCGGTCGGCAAGAAATTTTCGGAGCGTGTTGTCGGTTTTATCCATCGTGCCGCGCGACGTAATGAACATCATCAATCCGCCGGGGCGAACTTTTTCAAGTCCCGCCGCGAAGAAATAATCGTGAATCAAGAAACCAAGTTTATTGAATTTGAGGTCGTAGGGTTTGTAATCGCCGAAGGGGATGTTGGAAATCGCAACATCAAAAAATTCGTTGGCAAGTGGCGTGTTCTCGAAAGGTTTATTTTGAATGTCCGCGTCGGGGTAAAGTGCCTTTGCGATTTGCGCCGTCAGCGGGTCAATTTCAATGCCGGTGATGGTTGAACGCGACTGGATGGATTCCGGCATGAAGCCGATGAAGTGTCCGACGCCGCAAGCCGGTTCAAGGATGCGCCCTTCCCTGAAACCTAACCGCGTCAAAGCGGAATACATGGCGTGGATAATTTCGCCGGATGTATAATGGGCGTTGAGGGTGGAAGCGCGCGCGGCGCGAAATTCTTCTTCGGAAAGCAGCTTGGAAAGTTGCTTGCGTTCCGTCTGCCAGTCGGCTGACGAACTGAAGATTTGGGGCAGTCCGCCCCATCCGACATAGCGCACCAACGCGGACTTTTCCTCCTTGGTGGCCGGACGATTTTCGTCCTGAAGTTTGCGAACCAGTTTGATCGCCGCGAGATTGGCGCGGCACTTTTCCTTTTGCGAGCCTTCGCCGACACCATCGGCGGGGGAAATCCGGTAATTATTTTGATTGCGGATTACTCGTTCTCGCTCTGCTCTGGCGGTAAAAAGATGTATTTCTCCCGAATC
>CAXUBD010000113.1:3775-6493 GCA_964249225.1 uncultured Verrucomicrobiota bacterium
CGTTAAGCCCTGTTTTTGGAACTGCATGGTCAGGTCGTGCATCTCGCTGGCCGTGGTTTCTTCCGCCTCCAGAAGTGCTTCCTGAAGTCTGTCCTGCGCTTCCAGTTCGCTCACCCTGTTCGGGAGAAATTCCCGCCAGTGTTTTTCCGCCATTCTGCCGTATTGCGTCAGTTGTATTGGTGTTGTTGTTGTCATAACGGTTTAAGTTGAATAACAAATCAAGCTGCTCGGCTTCGGCTGCTTTTGCATCTGTTAGTTTTGCCGCCATAAAAGATAATCACTTTTCGGAAAAAATCCAGTTGGTGCATTTAATAATGTGGTCGCAAGAGCGCATGACTCGAAGCGACGACATTAAACCCATTCAGTTGGTCGCAGCGTCAGCAAAGTCTTACGGCCTTTTGCGAGCGGGGCGCGGCGTTCGACGCTGAAACGGCGAACGGAAGGCGCATCAAGCCGAAGCAAAAACCGTAAGTCTTTGCCAAGCGCGCGGCTCATGCCGCCATTTTCATTCCCGCCGATTGCGTTTGGGCGCGACTGTTCTGCGGTATGTTTCCAATTTTGAGAACATGGCGAGCCAGTTGCGCCGTGGCGCGTTCACGTTCGTTTTCCGGCAGGCGTTTTATGAGCGTGTCGAATGCCTGTTTTGCTTCGGGGTCGCTCTCCAACTTCTGCATGATGCCGTTATTCATTTTTTGCAACCGCTCGTATTTCTCAACTTCGTTCAAGACGAGCTTGCGAACGGCACGATCATGGGGAAGTTCGTCGAAAAATTTGAAGCGGTCGGGATTGGCCTTTATCCATGCGTCAATTTTTTCATTGGTTTTTGGATTCTCACGGTATTGCACCGTGCCGTTTGATGCCGCCGGTGCTTCGGCGGCGTTTTTTGATTTGTCTTTTGGCATACGTTTTATGGTTTTGATGTTTTCAAGTTACCAATCATTCGTTCCCTTCACAGAAGGGGCGGGCGATGTGGTGAACGTGTTTTCGGTTTGTGTCCGCCGAAAATCTTCTTCAAGCGTGTCGAGGCGCTTTTGAGCAAGCGTCACCTCGTATTGAAGGCGCACATTGTCTGCGGCAATTTGTTTCGTGACGGGCAACGTCTTTGAAAGCTGATTGACTAATTGATTCATACGCTGGCCTTGGTCAAGCAACGCTTGGGTCGCGGCTTTTTGTCGGCTCACTTCGGCGGCGATTTCGGGAGTGAGCGGACTGTCCTTGTGCGCCGGATCAATGATGCCGATTACCGGCCCGCTCGGAACATTCACCGGCTCGTTGGGATGCAAGTTCCATTTGGCGGTCGTCTCGACGCGATAAATCGTGTGCGCTTCGTGCATCATCAAACCGTCATTCGGGTCAATGTATCGGCCTAGCGAATACGCCTTGACGTTTTCACCGTAGCGCACGGATTCCATGTCGCCGGTGGCGAACATCGTTCCCGATACGGAAGGCGGCATTTGCACGATGACTGGTTTCTTGCTGGCGCAAGCCGATAAGAAAATCAGTGGAATAAAAATAAGGATTCGTTTCATGGCGTGACTCCGTTTCGATACATGGCCGCGTCGGGCGAGAAATTGCGCCGCGATGAGGCGGTGGGTTGATTCGTTTCAGTCGCAAAATCATTGGGCGTGAAACGAGTGCCGCCGATGACGGCCTCCGATTCGTCAATCGTTTCGGTGACGTAAAGATAAAATTGTTTTCCGGCAGGAACGCGGACATAAAAACCGTCACGTTGAATCGAGTCCAAAATCTGCTGTGCATAGGCTTGTAAAACCGCTTGTGCGCCGGTAAGCGGCGCGTTCTGCAATGTCGGGGTGATTTGATTGCCGTAGATGGTGGGCTGCGTTTGGGTGAACGCGCTGGCCGCGCCGCTCAAGAATGTCGCCGCGAATAATTTTATTTCCGCCATGTCATCGCTTTTAAGAATCTGCCCGCGCAAACCTGCGCTGCCGTCCGTGATGCCCCAGCCGTCGCCATTGGGATCGGCTTCGCGGTCGAGGGCGATGCCTGTAAGTCTTAATTCCTGGCCGTTCTGCCAAACCAGCGTCCAGTTGTCGCCACTGGCAATGCGTTCACGGCTGCGGTCGGTCTGCGCCTTGCCGTGAACTTCCGTCCCAGCCGGAATTATCACCCGGCCTCCAAAATAAATATCTTCCGTCACCAATCCGATGAATGGCGTTTCAAATGAAGATGAGTCCACAGTCACGATGAGTTCGCATGGAATTAACCGGCCATACGGCGCATAATTTTTGCTCAAAGGTTTTTGTTCTGATTGAGATGATTCGGCAAACAAACTGATCGGCAACACTTCCGGCTTCGGCGGCGCATGATTGGACTGCCTTTCCGTTTCCGGTTCTGAAACTGTGTCCGCCGTGGACGTGGACGGTGCGAGATTCGGCAATGGCGAATAGTTTGTGTTCTGAAAAGATGATTCTGTCTGCTTGCTTGCGGCGGTCGCCGCCGCTTTTGTCGAATAGACCAACGGCTGCGCCTTCGTCGCGCCGGGCAAAAATCTTTTCACCGCAAAAAATGCGATTAACAACACGGAGCAAAACAGAATGAATGCTCCGGTCGGTGTTTTGAAAAAATTGATGACGCTACGGGGATTCATCGTCTTCCTCTTGGTCTTGATTTTGTTCTTCCGCCTTTGGCGGCGCGGGTGGCTCGACGTTGTGCGCGTCGAGAATGACGTAAAAATCATTCTTGATGGAAATGTCATTG
>CAXUBD010000113.1:6503-8869 GCA_964249225.1 uncultured Verrucomicrobiota bacterium
CCGCCATTGGGTGTGCCGGTGATGGCGAAATAAGCCGGTGCTTCCGCGTGTGGCGGCACAACGCCGCTCGCGTCACTGATGGATTGCGGATAGGTGCGCTCGCCGACGCGAAGCGAAAAACCGTTGCGCTCATAGACAAGCTCCTTGTCCGTCTTGTTGGTGATCCCGACGCGAAATACGAGCGTGTCTTCGGGATTGAAGCGAAACACTTCCGCGATTCTTACCGCATAATTTGTGCAATCCACGATGCGCGGCTCATTTTCATAATTTCGATATTCCGCGTCCGCGATGGCTTCAGGATGGTATGCCCGCAGAAGCGGAAAGGCTTTGGCCTTGTCCAAAAGCGCAAGCAACCGCGTCGGTGTCACCGGCTCGGCCTGTGCCGCTTGCGAATTGTCCGGCGGGATTTGAAATGTGACGGACAACAACGGATCGTCGCTTTCCAGTAATTCGAGGACATACGTTTTGTTGTTCCAACGGATATTGACGTTCGTTATCGCTTTCTTTGCCTCGGCGCGCACGGAAAAGAAGGATGCGCCCGGTTTGTAGGCGATGAGAAACGCGGCGGGCTTTTGCGGGTCAATCGTGGCCTGTGCCGCGTCAATCGCCGCTATCGGGCCGGGGAAGTTAATCGTGGTGACGCGATTGGCTGAAACCGGAATGGCATAGACGGTTTGCTCGTCCAGAATAAATTCCTGAATCGCCTTGTCCTTTGCGTCTGCGACAAGGCAAACGCCGATGAGAAAACTAATTGCGAAGCGTTTCATATTTGAAGTCATTTACGGCAGTGGGAAATCTCCCGTTCTGCACCATGTTCGGGTTGCGCTGAAGTCGCAGTAACAATTTGAATTGGACTGCCTCGGTGAAAGGCTTGTCCTCAAAGATGCCGTTGCGGACGAGCTGGCCGGTTACTTGCGTCAGCACGAAATCTTCGCGCGTATTGAGAATGTCAATCGCGCTGATTTCGACTTTCTGGTGCAGTTGCTTGGACTTAAACTCCGGTTCTTCGGCGGCTTGGTATGCCGATGCTTTTTGATACGCCTGTTTCAAAAACATCTGCTTCAATAAATCTTCGTTATCAAATCCCTTCGGGTTGCGCTCCAAAAAGGCCGTGGCTGCGAGAGTGCTTTGCTGGACGTGGAGTTCTTTCGCCTCTGAAAATTTCAGAAGCGGCGCGACATAAAACGTGCTGGCGGGGTCAATGATGACGACTTGCTCGCGCTGCATGAAACTTTGCACGAGAAAATAGCGGTCAACCGCTGCGCCCGCCAAAACCAGCATGGCGAAGCCAAACCAAAACCAAACGAGCCGGTCTTTTTGCACAAAGATAAGCGTCGGATCAAAACGCTTCTTTGTGGCGGCAACTTTCGCTTGGCCGTTGTCCGCGACGGTGGTTTCGCGCAGTTCAGTTTGTGGAGCTTCCATTGGTGACTCCTTTCGCATCCCGCCAAATCGGCGGCGACGTATTGAGTTTGAAAGTTTTGCTGTAATTGCTGATGGCCGTTGGCAACTGGCTTTCTTGATTTTGTTCCTGCCGCCGTGCTTTCGACTGAATCAGCACGACGGCGATGCTTGCGCCAGTGATGCCAGCGATAAGCAATAGAATTGAAATTTTCAGTTTCATTGGTTGCCGGTGGGAAACATCGGCGGTTGCGTGTTGAGTTGAAAATTCGTCCGGTAATTGTCGAATGTCTCGACGACTTCGGCTTTTTGCTCCTCTTGATCGGCGACGGCTTGCTTTTGCTCGTCGTTCCGGTTCTCAATGTCCTGCTCCACGCTCACGGCGACGGCCTGATCAATTTCTTTGTCCGTCGCGGCCAGCGCCGCGTTCTGGCCGACTAAAACGCCGGTAAGCTTTTGGACTTCGGATGCGGTTGTCGCCGATTGCAATGCCTCCGTCGTCGAGGCGATGGCGTCCTTCAACGCCTGACGGCGTTGCAATACGTTGGCGGTGACGTTGGAATAATTTGCGGTCGCGTTGTTAATCGCCTCGAAAGGTTTGTAATCAGTCGCATCACGTTGAATTTGATTTCCCGATGGCGTGGTAAAGGTTGCGCCAATTTGGTTATAGAGTCCGTTCGCGTCATAGGTGAGTGCGCCAACGCCGTCGGCAGTTTTTTCGACGGCCGAAATGGTTTGGCCGATTGGCGTTTGCGTCAAATCGGCTGTCAGCGCGGAAACGCCGGTGACATTGAGAATCTGCGATGGGTCGCCAAACTCTTTATTGTATTGCTGCAACTGCTGAAGCTGCGCGGTGAGTTGTGAAATTTGTTGGACTTGGTTATCCACCATATCAACGTATTCGGCGATGTTCTCGGCTTGGTCGAGAATCTGCTGAACATTGCTGATGGGGTCATAAACAATCC
>CAXUBD010000114.1:0-4059 GCA_964249225.1 uncultured Verrucomicrobiota bacterium
GCCGTTTTTCATTCCGAATAATGCGCGACGAACGGCTTCCATTTTCCCTGCGCCCGCAAAATCATTTCCACCACTTCGCGCACCGCGCCGCGCCCGCCGGCCGCGCGCGTGACAAAATGCGCCGCCGCCTTCGCCTCGGCCACGCCGTCGCCGACGGCCACGGAAAATCCGGCGCGATTCAACGGACCCAGATCCACAATATCATCTCCGACAAAACAAACGTCGTTCCAACTCAATTTTTCCTGCGCCAAAAGCGCTTCGATCGCCGCCGTCTTGCCCGTGCGGTCGTTTTGCTGGACGAGAAAATCAATTTTCAATTCGTCCGCGCGCAATTTTGTCGCCGGCGAAGGCCGCGCCGAGACCCAGCCAACTTTCAAACCCGCGCGCCGCAATAAAACCAAACCGAGCCCGTCGCGGATGTTGAAACGCTTGAATTCGCGCTCGCCGCCGATGAAAATCGAGCCGTCCGTCAGCACACCGTCCACGTCGCACAAAAACAATTTGATGCGCGCGGCGCATTGGCGGACGGTGGCTGAAATTTTTGCGGGCATGGGATTCAAAAGTAAGCAGCAATATTTCAGACGTGTTGTTTATACGGACGATAATTTTCGAACTCCCAATCAAACCTTTGGTTTAGCTTTTTAGCAATCTCGTTCCAGTCAGAGCCATCAATCTGATTGATAATTTCATCAACTGCACGCATCACTTCGCTCCAAGAGTAATCCTTTACAATGATTTTCTTCCGCTTTGCGAGATAATCATTGCTTAATTGGCAAGCAGCCGCTTCGGAAAGGACGTTTACATAGAATAAGTCTGCACCCTGCGTATCGGCTGACCCGATGTGTAAGCAAAGGGTATAATCCACGTCCGTTGCAGAGGTAGGTTGCCATGTTTCGATAGGATCGTGATCTGTGCAATCCTGTGCCTTTAGCTCTGGTTTCATTTCGCCGCTTCGTAAATTTTTAACAACGAGCGCAGCACCGTCGCCATTTCGCCGAGCGCAATCATGTTCGGCCCGTCGCTCAAGGCTTCGTCCGGCTTGGGATGCGTCTCGATGAACAATCCATTCGCGCCGACCGCGAGCGCGGCTTTGGCCAGCACCGGTGCGAATTCACGCTGGCCGGTGGTCCGATCGCCGCCGCCGCCGGGCAATTGCACGGAATGCGTCGCGTCGAAAATCACCGGGAAGCCGAACGACTTCATGATCGGGATCGAGCGCATGTCGGCGACGAGATTGTTGTAGCCGAACGTCGTGCCGCGCTCGGTGAGCAGGATTTTTTTTGCGCCCGCGAGCCGCGCTTTTTCCGCGACGCGTCCCATTTCGTTCGGCGAAAGGAACTGGCCTTTTTTCAGATTCACAATTTTCCCGGTCGCGACAGCGGCCTCGATCAAATCCGTCTGGCGGCAGAGAAACGCGGGGATTTGCAAAATGTCCACGACCTCGCCCGTCGCGGCGGCCTGCGCCTCATTGTGAACGTCGGTCAAAACCGGCACGTCGAATTGTGCGCGGATTTTGGCGAGCGTTTTCAATCCGTTCTCAATTCCCGGCCCGCGAAAAGATTTTCCCGACGTGCGATTGGCCTTGTCGAAGCTGGCTTTGAAGACGTAAAAAATTCCCAGCGACGCGCAGGTTTTTTTGAGCGACGCGGCGACTTGGCGGCACAATTTTTCATTTTCAATCACGCACGGCCCGGCGATCAAAAACAACTGGCGCGGCGAATTGAGATTTTTCCAGATGGCGGCGGCGTTGAGCACGCGGAATTTTTAGCAGTGACGGAGAAGAAAGTAAATGGCGCTCAAATCACCGTCCCATGCGGAATCACCGCGTCTTTCGGGATGATGACGATGCCGTCGCGGATGTAGTAAAGCGGGTCGTCGTGCTGGTCGGGCTTGCCGGCGGGCGAGATGACGACGTTGCTGCCGATGCGCGCGTTTTTGTCAATGATCGCGTTCTCGATCTTGCATTGCGAGCCGATGCCGATGCGCGGCTTGCCTTCGCGCTCGTGCTGCGCGACGGATTCGGCGGATTCGTAATAGTCGCTGCCAAGCAGGATGACGCGGTTCAATTCGGTGTCCGCGCCGACGAAAGTGCGCAGGCCGATGATGCTGTTGCTGATGCGCGCGTGGTTGATGATGCAGCCGTCGGAAATCACGGCGTGGTCAATGTGCGCGCCGTTGATCTTGGAGCCGGGCAAATAGCGCGGACGGGAAAAAATCGGCGCGCTCATGTCGAAAAAATTAAAACGCGGCAGTTCGGTGACCAAGTCGAGGTTCGCCTCGAAAAAAGAACGAATGGTTCCGATGTCTTCCCAATAGCCTTGAAAAACGTAGGAAAAAACGCGGTGGGAATTGATGGCGTGCGGGATGATGTGCTTGCCGAAATCGGAGAGCGGATTGTCGAGCAGGTTGCTGATGAGATTGCGGTTGAAAATGTAAATGCCCATGGAGGCGAGGAATGATTCGTTGCCGGATTTGAGGCCGAGCAACGCGGCTTTTTCCGGCGACAGTTTCAACGAGTCCAGCAGCGCGGGATCGTTCGGCTTTTCGACGAAGCGCGTGATGCGGTTGTCGTCGGCGATCTGCATGATGCCGAGCGCGCGGGTTTCCGCGCGGCCGACGGGCAGCGTGGCCACGGTGATGTCCGCGCCCGCCTCGATATGCTGCTCGATGACCTCGCGAAAATCCATGCGATACAGTTGGTCGCCGCTCAAGATGATCAAGTGGTCGAAATCGTGGTTGAGAAAATGCGTGAGGTTTTTTCGCACCGCGTCCGCCGTGCCTTCATACCACGAGGTGTTGGTGAACGTCTGTTGCGCCGCGAGAATTTCCACGAAGCCGCTGGAAAAATGATCGAACTTATACGTCCGCGAAATGTGCCCGTGCAGCGAGGTGGAATTGAACTGCGTCAAAACATAAATGCGGCGGAAACCGGAATTGATGCAGTTCGAGATCGGGATGTCCACGAGCCGGTATTTGCCGGCGAGCGGCACGGCGGGTTTCGCGCGATCTTTTGTCAGCGGAAACAGCCGCGAGCCTTGCCCGCCGCCCATGATGACACACAGCACCTTGCTGACATTGATGGATTGGCGTCCGGTTTGTAACATAAAAAATTTGGGTTGAAACGAGTGGAAAAAATTTAACGCCGATTGCCGTCGCGATGCAAGCCGGAGATTAAATTTTCGATTTGATTGTAGCGGCATCTCGGCAGAGTGCCGCATCTTTTCGAGAAAATGAATTGTCCGGCTTTCTGCCGAAAGCCGCTACGACTGATTCACGATGTAAGCCGCGAATTCTTCGTGATGCTGCGGCGGAATCCGCACTTTGAATTTCGCCAGCTTGCCCGTGTAACGGCGTTCGATCACCTGCCCGACGGCGTGCAATCGCGCAATGACGGCGGCCTGTTCGTGCGGAATGCGCAGTTCCAAAAATTCGCGCGACGGCCGCAACTGCGTGCCGATTTCCGCGAGCAAGGTTGGAATGCCTTCGCGGGTTTTTGCGGAAATGGCGACGGCGTTCGGATATTTTTCCTGCAAGCGATTCAACGCGCCGTTGCCATTCACCCGGTCCATTTTGTTGAAAACCATCAACGTGGATTTTTCGCCCGCGCCGATTTCATTCAGAACGGAATTGACGGCGGCGATTTGTTCCTCGGCCTGCGGATGGCTGACATCCACGACGTGCAAAAGCAAATCGGCCTGCACGACTTCTTCGAGCGTCGCCTTGAACGCCTCGACGAGTCCGTGCGGCAATTTTTTGATGAAGCCGACCGTGTCGGTCAGCAAAACATTTTGGTTCGTCGGCAATTTCAAACGCCGCGTCGTCGGGTCGAGTGTGGCAAATAAAATATCTTTGACCAAAACGTCCGCGCCGGTGAGCGCGTCCCAGCCGGCGGGGGCGTAGCCGCAGCCGAACCGGGCGGCCGCGGCCGGGTCCTGCGTGAACGGGTCGTTCTCGACGTGGGAGGGATGCGAGAGCACGCGGCCATCGCTCGCGGCGATCACCGCGCGGTTCGCGTCGCCGTCGGCGAGGTTCGCCTCGACGAGCCACGCCGCGATCAGC
>CAXUBD010000114.1:4069-8835 GCA_964249225.1 uncultured Verrucomicrobiota bacterium
GCAGCGTGGATTTGCCCGCGTTCGTGTAGCCGACGATGGACGCGAGCGGCCAGTTGTTACGCTGGCGACCGTCGCGCTGCGTCGAGCGTTGCTGGCGGACGCCTTCGAGTTCGCGCGAAATCCGGGAGATGCGGTCGAGCACGCGGCGGCGGTCGGTCTCCAACTGCGTTTCACCGTCGCCGCGCATCCCGATGCCGCCTTTTTGCCGCGACAAGTGTCCCCAATATTTTGTGAGGCGCGGGAGCAAGTGTTGAAGTTGCGCCAGTTCAATCTGCATTTTGCCTTCGCGCGTGCGGGCGCGCTGCGCGAAGATGTCGAGAATCAGCGACGTGCGATCCAGAATTTTGCAGTTGAAAATTTTTTCGAGGTTGCGGCTTTGCGCGGGTGAAAGTTCGTCGTCGAAAATCACCGTGTCCACGTCGCGACGCTGGCAAAAATTTCCCCATTCGCCGGCCTTGCCTTTGCCGATAAACGTCGCGGCGTTGAGCTTTTCCATTTTCTGGATGCCGTCGCCGGCCACTTCGCCGCCGGCGGTCGCGGCGAGTTCGCCAAGTTCATCGAGCGACTCGCGCACGCCTGATGCGCTTCGCGAATTGAGTTCCACGCCGACGAGAAAGACGCGTTCGGAGCGTTTTCGAGATGTCCCAATGAGTGCCTTCAATGTTTTATTTTGGGACAGCATACCACAATTGGCGGGGCGCGAAAGCTGCTTTTGCGCCTGATTTTATCGCATTTTCCAACGATTTCGGGCGCGTTCAATTATTACTGTCAAAAGGCAATGCAGGCACATCGTTTGCTGCGAAGCTGCCATGATTCGCCGGAAAATAATCAGGTTTTCCCTGTGCAGCGCGGCGCTGGTTTTGACCGGCGCGGTGAACTTGCGCGCCGATGACACGAATCTGGAGCAGGAGGTTCAGTTGTTGCGCGAACAGAATTCTATTTTGCAAAAACAGATGCAAAAACAGGGCGAACAACTCGACGCGTTGACGCAAAAGATCACGAAAATGGAAACGACTGGCGTCACGCATGAAAATGAAATCTCTGAAAATTCCGACGTGCCGACCAAAAGCGGAATGAATTTCGGGAAGGTAAATCTGAGCGGCGAGGGCGGCGTGGTTTTTTTCAACACAGGCTCGGAAGGTTTCGCGCCGCATTCGGATTTTCGCGTGGATGAAGCGCGGCTGTTTGTCGAGGCACCGGTGTGGAACGAAGTTTATTTTTACGGCGACGCGGATCTGGCGACGCGCGAAAATAATAATCTGAATGTGCAGCTCGGCGAACTGTATCTGGATTTTCAGGACGTGTCGCAATTGTGGGGCCGTGACAATCAATTCAACATGCGCGCGGGTCGGATGAACGTGCCGTTCGGCGAGGAATATCTCAAGCGCAACGCGATTGACGATCCGCTCATCTCGCATTCGCTTTCGGATTTGTGGGGCTTTGATCCGGGCGTGGAATTTTACGGCTCGCTGGAAAAATTCAGCTACGTCGTCGCGGTGCAAAACGGCAGCGGCGCGAACGGTGTGCAGGATTTTGACGGCGACAAATCGGTGGCGGCAAAAATTTCTTACGATCCGAACCGCCACTGGCATTTCAGCGTGAGCGGAATGCGCACGGGCGACGTGAACGCACAACACGATTTCACTTCTGCCGAATGGTTCGGCACGGGATTTTTTCAATCGCTCGGTTCGCCGGCCACGACGACGTTTCACGCGAATCTGGTCGAGGGCGACATGACGGCGCGCTGGTCGAGCGGCCACGTCAGCGCGTTCGGCGGTTACGCGCGCTATGGCGACAACGACCCGGCCGCGAACAACGCGCGCGACATTTTTTATTACTCGGTCGAGGGCGTGCAACGGTTGCCGCATCAATTTTACGCGGCGGCGCGGTTCAGTGAAATTCTTTCGGACCAAGGCGTTCCGATTGTGGGCTACGGTAATTCGAACAATTATTTCAGCGCGCTGGCGACGGAATTATGGCGTTTGAGCTTTGGCATCGGCTACCGCTTTAGCGACCGGTTGGTGATCAAGACGGAATATTCGCTGGAACGCGGCAAGGAATTGGACGGCGGGTCGCGCGACCACGAGGATTTTTTTGGCACGGAAGCGGCCTTCAAGTTTTGAGCGCAATGAAAATAATTTTTGCAGCAATGATTTTGGGATGGGCCTGCCTGGCGGCGTCGGCAGGCACGATCATCGGCACGGTGCGCGCCGAGGGCAAGTTGGCGGACGCGGGCGATGGTTCCGCGGCGGACGCGGCGTATGAAAACCGGAAATATAAATTCGCGGAGCGCGTGGATTATTCGGCGATGCACGATTTTGTGGTTTATGTCGAAGGTAACTTCGGGACAAACGGCGCGCCGGCGACGAATCTAATGGAGGTCGCGACCATGAAGGTCGCGCAAAAAAGCGCGGTGTTTTCGCCGCATGTTTTGCCGGTGATGGCGGGCACGACGGTCGAGTGGCCGAATCACGATGACATTTATCACAATGTTTTTTCGATGTCGGACGTCAAGCAGTTTGATCTCGATCTTTACAAGGGCAATCCGCCGGACAAGCGCGTGACGTTTGACCGGCCGGGCCGCGTGGATGTTTTTTGTTCCATTCATGCGAACATGCATTGCGTCGTGCTGGTCTTGGAAAATCCCTATTTTGCCTGCACGGATGGCAATGGAACATTTGCGATCACGAATGTTCCGCCGGGCATTTACAAACTCAAGGCGTGGCACGAACGGCTGCCGGCGGACGAACGCGAAATCACCGTGCCGTTGAACGGCGAAGTCAAGGTGGATTTCACGCTGGGCATCAAAAATCTCCCCAAGTATTGACGATTATGAAACGGCCAGGCCAATTGTTGAATTTGAGTTTTCACGCGAAGGTGCTCGTGCCCGTCATCACCGTCATGGTGTTGCTGCTGGCGGTGACCGTTTTTGTCGTGAGCTTCCGTTTTCAGCAACAGACGAATGACAACGCCAGCCGCGAACTGAAGGCGGCGGATTTGCGATTTCAACATGAACAGATAAAGCATCTGGATAATCTCCGGCTGCGTTTTCGCAGTCTGGCCAATGAGCCGAAGTATCGCGCCGCGTTCCAGACGCAGGATCAAAAAACCATCCGCAATTCACTCGCGCTGATGGTCGACGACGAGAAGCTGCTGGAGGAGGATGTGGATTTTGTATTTTTCACGCCGGGCGACGCGAAGCTGGCGGATAACCTGGACCCGTTGATCTGGCAGCATAACCTGCTGGTTTCGCCCACGGCCGTCATGGCGGGCAGCGACTTGGCGGTGGGATATGCTTTGCAAGGCAGTCCGAAGACTGACACCGTTCACATCAGCGATAAACTTTACAATGTCGTTTCGCTCCCGGTTTACTACACAAAAAACCGGGGTGAAATCCTGGGCGCGCTCACGTTTGGCGAGGAAGTGGGCTGGCGGACGGCCCAAGAATTCAGCTTGGAGGCGCGCGGACTGACGGCCTTGATCGCGGGGGACCGGGTCATTGCGTCCACGCTTTCAACCAATGAGCCGGACACGCAATTGTCGGATCGTTTCCGGGAACTTACCCTCGCCGCCGGCGCGACTAATTCCACCCTGGCGATCCAGCGAGTGGTGATTGGAAATGAACATTATTTTTGCTCCAGCGGACGTTTCCCGTCTCTAAAAGGCGATGCCACGCTCGGCTACCTGCTTTTCAGTCCTTATGAAGAACAGTTGACCGCGCTTTATCAAACTCGCGAGCTGTTGCTGGTCCTCAGCGTGGCCGCCATCGTTGTCGGCTCGGCGGTCGTTTGGTTTTTTATTCGGCGCGTGACCGAGCCGTTGCGCGAGTTGCGCGACAGCGCGGAGGCGGTCGGGCGCGGCGATTTCAGCCGGCGCGTACCGGTGCGCAGCCGCGACGAATGCGGCGAACTGGCCAACGTGTTCAATCAGATGACCGAGAATCTCCAGCAATCCCGGTCGCAACTGGAACAAATGGTCGGGACGCTCAAGAACACACAATCGCAATTGATCCAGAGCGAAAAACTTTCCGCCGTCGGCGAATTCGTGGCCGGCGTCGCGCATGAATTGAACAATCCGCTCGCGGCGGTGATGGGTTTTTCCGAAATGCTCAAGGATGCCGATGTGGATGTGAAATACCGGCGTTACCTCGACATGATTTACAAGGCGTCCAAGCGCTGCCAGAAAATCGTGCAATCGCTTTTGAGTTTCGCGCGCAAACACCAGACAGAACGCAAGCCCGTGTCCGTGAACAAACTCATCGAGGCCGTGATGGAAATTGTCAGCTACCCGCTTCGCACCAGCAACATCGAACTGGTTTTGCAGCTCGACCCGCACCCGCCGTTCGTACTGGCGGACGAACACCAGATCCAGCAGGTGCTTTTGAACACCATCAATAATGCGCGCCAGGCCATCGAATCCCACCAGCCGCAGGGCCGGATTAAAATCGTCACCGAGGCGAACGCGACGAACGTGCGCATCCTTATCCAAGACAATGGCCCGGGCATCGCGAAGGAAAATCTGCAGCGAATCTTTGATCCGTTTTTCACCACCAAGCAGGTGGGTCAGGGCACCGGTCTGGGTTTGAGCTTGTGCTACGGCATCATCAAGGAACATGGCGGCAACATCACGCCTTCAAGCCAGCCGGGGGAAGGCGCGACCTTCACCATCGAGCTGCCCATCTTTCACATCGCCGGTGACGCGACGGAAAAGCTGCACTCGGCCGAAGTGAAAATGGCGGATATGAACGAAGGCGCCGTAAAAAAAGT
>CAXUBD010000115.1:0-8833 GCA_964249225.1 uncultured Verrucomicrobiota bacterium
GCCCTGCGTGCGCTTGACCATTTCGCAGGTGTTGCGGATGACGGTCAAAGTTTTCAGGCCGAGAAAATCCATTTTCAACAGGCCGAGATCGCCGACCGGATTCATCGCGTATTGCGTCACCAGCGTGCCGTTTTCGTCCTGCTTGAGCGGCAGAAAATTCACCAGCGGTTCCGGCCCGATGACCACGCCAGCCGCATGAACACTGGCGTTGCGCGTGATGTCTTCGAGGATCAGCGCGGTGTCAACCAGTTCGCGCGTGACCTCTTCGTTTTCGTAGGCGGCCTTGAATTCCGGCGATTGCTTGAGCGCTTTTTCCAGCGTCATTTTCAGGTCGAACGGGATCATTTTCGCGAGCCGGTCGCCGTCGCCGTAAGGCAAACCCATCACGCGCGCGACATCGCGCACGACCGATTTCGCGCCCATCGTGCCGAACGTGATGATTTGCGCGACGGAATCTTTTCCGTATTTTTCGGAAACGTATTTGATCACGTCCGCGCGGCGGTCGTCGGCGAAATCAATGTCAATATCCGGCGGATTGACGCGTTCGGGATTCAAAAATCTTTCGAAGAGAAGTCCGTAACGAATCGGGTCAACATTCGCGATTTCGAGCAGATAGATGACAAGCGAGCCTGCCGCCGAACCGCGCGCCACGCAGGCGATTCCATGTTCGTGGCCGTAGCGGATGAAGTCGGCGACGATCAAAAAGTAACTCAAGAAGCCCGTATTCTCGATGACCTTCATTTCGGTTTGCAGCCGGTCAATCAGGATTTTCACGGCGGCGGCTTCAGTCACGTCTTTGGAATAATTCGGCAGCCGCGCCGGGTCTTCGATTTTTTCGACAACAAATTCGTGTCCTTCGGCGCGCGCGTGGATTCCGTAGCGCTTGTGCAAACCCTCGGCGATCAGTTTGCGCAAATAACCGTCGCGCGTGAAATGTTCCGGCGGATGAAAAACCGGGTAATGCAAATCTTTCGTGGCCTTGGGAAACTTGATCTCAAGATTGCACTTCTCGGCGACTTCGAGCGTGTTCGTCACGGCTTCGGGAATTTCGGCGAAGCGCGCCTTCATTTCTTCCGCCGAACGCAGGAAAAATTGTTCGGGAACGTAGCCCGCGCTCATGCGCTTGGGATTGCTCAACAAATCCTGCGTGCCGATGCAAACGAGACAATCGTGCGCGTGCGAATCGCTTTTGTTGATGTAATGAACGTCGTTCGTCGCGACGAGTTTCAGGCCGAATTCCTTCGACCACTTGATCAAAAAATTGTTGACCTTCGCCTGTTCGGGAATGCCGTGATTTTGCAGTTCGAGGAAAAAATTTTCCGCGCCGAGCGTCTGCTTGAAAAAATCCACCGCGTCGCGCGCCTTGTCCAACTGGTCGCGCATGATCCAATCGGGAATTTCGCTGGCGAGACAGCCGGACATCGCGATCAAACCTTCGCTGTGCGCGGCGAGAATTTCTTTGTCAATGCGCGGCTTGTAATAATAACCCTCCAGATGCGCGGCGGTCGTGAGCTTGATGAGATTTTTGTAGCCGACCTCGTCCTTCGCCAGCAAACCGAGATGATGATATTTGTCGCCCTCGACTTTTTTGCGTTCCAGCCGCGAGCCGGGCGCGACGTAAACTTCGCAGCCGATGATGGGCTTGATGCCCTTCGCGCGCGCGGCCTGGTAAAACTCGATCGCGCCGTGCATCGCGCCGTGGTCGGTGATGGCGAGCGCGGAAAATTTCAGTTCATGCGCCTTGTCCACGAGGCGGTCGAGACGGCACGCGCCATCGAGCAATGAATACTCGGTGTGCAGATGAAGATGAACAAAGTCCGCGTGCGACATGAAACTAATTTAACTTCTAACCGCGAAGACACCAAGCGGCAAAGTTTATGATTTTGCCACAGAGACACAGAGGCACAGAGTAAAATTGCTCTTCTCTGCGACTCTGTGGCAAAATTATTTTCTAAAGAATTCTTTAACAACCGTCACCACGCGCTGGATTTGCGCTTCGGTCAGTTCGGGATAAATCGGCAGGCTCAAACATTCGCGCGCGGCTTTTTCGGCCAGCGGAAAATCGCCGGGTTTGTGGCCGAGGCTCGCGTAACATTTCTGCAAGTGCAGCGGCAGCGGATAATGCAGCGCGCAGCCCACGCCGTTCGCGTCGAGATGTTCCTTCAATTTGTCGCGCTGCGGATGGCGCACAACGTAAAGATGGTAGGCGCTCTCGGCATAAGCGGCTTCGCGCGGCAATTGCAGCAGCGTGTCCTTCAACAATTCGTGGTAGCGATGCGCAACGCGGCGGCGTTCGTCCGTCCATTTTTGCAGATGCGGCAATTTCACGCCGAGCACCGCGCCTTGAATGCCTTCCATGCGGTAATTGAATCCGACTTCGTCGTGATAATAACGCACGGTCGAGCCGTGTTCGCGCAATGACCGCGCACGTTTGGCGAATTCCGCGTTGTTCGTGACAAGGGCACCGCCTTCGCCGGCGGCACCGAGATTTTTTCCAGGATAAAAACTGAAGCAGGAAATTTCGCCGAACGTGCCGATGCTTTTGCCTTTGTATTTCGCCGCGTGAGCCTGCGCGGAATCTTCAACCAGCGGCAATTTATGTTTTTTGCAAATCGCGAGAATCGGGTCAATGTCGAATGGCTGGCCATAAAGATGCACGGGCATGACGGCCTTGGTTTTCGACGTGATGGCGCGTTCGATCAATTTCGGATCGAGATTCATCGTGCCGTCTTCCACATCCACATAAACCGGTTTTGCGCCGACGTAAGAAATCGCCCAGCTCGTCGCGACGAACGTGAACGGCGTGGTGATGACTTCGTCACCAGCGCCGACGCCGAGCAGCATCAGCGCGATGTGCAACGCGGAAGTGCCGGTGTTGAAGGCGACGCAATGTTGCGCGCCACAAAATTTCGCGAAATCTTTTTCAAACTGCACGACGTCGGGGCCGAGACAGAACGAACAGTTGTCCAAAGTGCGCGCGATGGCGGCGTCGAGTTCTTTGCGGACGCTGCGGATTTGGGCGGGTAAATCGAGGTAAGGAATTTTGTCAGTCATTTTAAAACAATTTTAATTTTAAGCTTTCGCAAGGCTATTCGCGAAACTGGAGTTCGTAAAGTTTTTGATAAACGCCGGCGCGCTTGACCAATTCGTCGTGCGCGCCGGTTTCGACGATGCGGCCTTGATCCAGCACAACGATCAAGTCCGCGTGCAAAATGGTCGAAAGCCGGTGCGCGATGCAAATGGTCGTGCGGCCGGCCATCAATTCGTCGAGCGCCGTTTGGACGGCACGTTCGGATTCGGTGTCGAGCGCGTTGGTGGCCTCGTCGAGAATCAAAATCGGAGCGTTGCGCAAAACGGCGCGGGCGATTGAAAGCCGCTGGCGTTGTCCGCCGGAAAGTTTCACGCCTTTTTCGCCGATGATCGTGTCGTAGCCACCGGGGTTTTCTAAAATGAACTGGTGCGCGTGCGCGTGCTTGGCGGCGGCGATGATTTCTTCATTTGTCGCGCCGGCGCGGCCCAGTTCGATGTTCCGGCGGATGGTGTCGTTGAACAAAATGGTTTCCTGCGTGACGACGGCGATTTGGTTGCGCAAATCGCGCGTGCTGAATTCGCGCAGGTCCACGCCGCCGATTTTGATCGCGCCCTGCGACGGGTCGTAAAAACGCAGGAGCAGGTTGGAGAGCGTCGTCTTGCCGGAGCCGCTGGCGCCGACGAGCGCGACGAGCTGTCCGGGTTTGATCTGCAGATTGATTTCATGCAGCGCGATCTTTTCGCCATAGGAAAAATGGACATGGTCGAACTGGATTTCCGCGCCGGCGGCGTTAAGCGGGCGCGGCGTGACCGGCTCCGGCACGGAATTCTGCGTGTCGAGCAATTCAAAAACGCGTTCGCTGGCGGCGCGCGCCTGCACGAGCTGGTTTTGCAATCGCGTCAGGTTTTTCATCGGCTGATACATCGCGAAAATGGAGATGAGCAGTTGCAGAAAATCGGTGGAGCTGACGTGGAATTGTTCGACATGGGTCACGAGATACAGCACGAGCGCCACGCCGATCGCGCCGAAAAATTCGATGAGCGGGCCGGGGAGTTCCACCGCGCGGATGATGCGCATGTAATGGCCGACGGTTTTGCGCGTGGTGGCGCGGAACTGTTCGGCGGCGATGGCTTCCAAGCCGTAGGCCTTGACGACGCGCTGGCCGGTGAACGCCTCGCTCATGATCTGCGTCAGCTCGGCGGATTGCTTCTGCATTTCGCGGCTGGAGCGGCGGACTTTGCGGCTGAAGACGGCGATGGGAATGATGCACACCGGCAGCACGATCAGCGAGGCCAGCGTGAGCTTCGGCTGCTGCAACAGCAAAAATCCAAAGACGCCGAGCAACGTGATCGGGTCGCGGACGATGACGGACGTCGCGCCGCTCAAAATATTTTGCAGCGAACCGGTGTCGTTCATCACGCGCGAAATGAGCTGGCCGCTGGAATTTTCATTGAAAAATCCGGCGGATAAATTCAAGAGATGCGCGAATAATCTGGTCCGCAAATCCGCGATGCTGCGGCTGGCGGCCCATTGCAGAAAATAGACGTTCAGGTAACCAAACGCCCCGCGCAAAAACATGATGGCCGGAATGGCTGCGATGAGCGCCACGATCGCGTGCGGATGCGAATGCAGCCCGTTCTGCAAATCGGCCAGGCCGGTGCGCACGTCCACATACCATTGCTGCACAAAGGCCGGCAGGTACCGCAGCGGCGGTTTGGCGGCCACGGCGCCGTCGGCGGATGGAAAAACCGATCCATAGACAAACGTGACCGTCCCGATCATCAACGGCTGCATGAGACCGCTGACGATCCCGGTCAGCACGCCGAGAAACAACCGCACGCGGTAGGGTTTGGCCAAACCCCAGACTTTGAACAGAAAGGCCAGCATAAATTGCCGTCAATATGCGGCGGACAAAAAATCAAAGCGAGCAGTTTGTCGCGCGGATTTTTTTTGCCGGACGCGCCCGCGCCGCGTAGGATGCGCCCGTCCTAAATCCGGCCGCGCCAAACCATGATTGCGGAAAAAAAACTGCCTGTCGCCGTCTGCCTCGTCGCCGGCAACGAAGCCGCGCGCATCCGCCGCGCGCTCGCCAGCGTCGCGGGCTGGGCCGGCGAAATCATCGTCGTCCTCAACGACGACGTGACCGACGGCACGGACAAAATCGCCGCGGAATTCGGCGCGAAAATTTTTCGCGAGCCGTGGAAAGGTTTTATCGGCCAGAAAAATTCCGCAGCGGAAAAATGCCGCGAACCATGGCTGCTCAATTTGGACGCGGACGAAGTTGTTTCGCCGGAATTGCAAAATGAAATCGCCGTATTAGTCGCGTCCGCCCGGACGCCGCATGCCGCCTATCAATTTCCCCGCTGCACATTTTATTGCGGGCGCTGGATCCGCCATGGCGACTGGTATCCCGACCGGGTGCTGCGGTTGTGGCGGCGCGGCGCGGCGCGGTGGCGGGGCGAGGAACCGCACGCCCATCTGGAAGTGACCGGGAGCATCGGCCGCCTGCGTGCGGACCTGTTGCATTTCAGCAATGAAAGCATCACCCGCCAGATCGCCAAGATCGCGCCGTATCAAACCGAGTTTGTGAAGCGCCGGGCGCTGGCCGGAAAGACCGCCGGATTTTTCGAGCTGGCCGTGCGCCCGCCCTGGCGGTTTGTGAGGGCTTATTTTCTGCGGCTCGGCTTTCTGGATGGCTGGCAAGGATTTTATATCGCCGGATTGAGTTCATTTTCCACCCTGACGCGGTATGCGATGGTTCGGGAAACCGAATCGAAACCGAGGTGATTGTGAAACCTTTTCCTGAAATTTCGCTCGTCATCAACACCTACAACCAGCCGGATTATCTGGCGCGCGTGCTGGCGGCCGTGGCGCGGCAATCTTCACCGCCCGGCGAAGTGCTGCTAGCCGACGACGGTTCGGATGCGCCGACGCGCGCATTGTTTTCGCGCTGGTCCGCCGGACAAAAATTCCGCACGGCGCAGCTCTGGCACGCGCATGAGGGTTTTCGCCGTTCGCAAATTTTGAACCAGGCCATCGCCGCCGCGCGCGGTGATTATCTGGTTTTTCTCGACGGCGACACCGTGCCGCACCCCGCTTTCATCGCCGACCATCGCGCCGCCGCGCAACGTGGATTTTTTTTGCAAGGCCACCGCGCGCTCGTCGGTGAAAAAGCCGCCGCGTGGTTCGGGCAAAATAATTTTTTTGCCGACCGCCGCCGCGCCCTTTTTCAAAACCAGATCTACGGACTGAAAAATTCCTTCCGCTGGCCGTTCGCCGTAAAAAAAAACAAAGCCGACCTGCGTGGCATCCGCGGCTGCAACCTCGGCATCTGGCGCGACGACCTCGTGCGCGTCAACGGCTACAATGAAAATTTCGCCGGCTGGGGCCGCGAAGATTCCGAACTGGCCGCGCGCCTGCTCAACGCGGGCCTGCGGCGGCTGGATTTGCGCGGGCGCGCGCTGTGTTTTCATCTCTGGCATCCGCCCGCCAGCCGCGCGAACCTGCCGGCCAACGACGGGCTGCTCGAAAAAACGATCCGCGAAAAAATCACGCGCTGCGAGCGCGGACTCGACCGTCACCGTTGATCCAATGGAAAATATCCTGCTCATCCGTCTCAAATCCATCGGCGACATTTTGTTCACGCTGCCGGCGGTCCACGCCGTGCGCCAAAATTTTCCGGATGCGAAACTGCATTTTCTGGTTTCGCAGGAACACGCGCCGCTACTGCGCGGCTTTGCGGACCTGGACGGGATCATTCCCTTCGACCGCGCCGTTTTTCATTCAGGAAATTTTCCCGCCATCGCCGCCGGCGTTTCCCAAATGTTGCGGCGGCTGCGCGCGCGGAATTTTTCGCTCGCCGTGGATTTCCAAGGCTATGGCGAGACCGAATTTTTTTCATGGTGGAGCGGCGCGCCCGAACGCTGGGGCAATGTTTACGATCCGGCGCGCGGCTGGACTTACACGCAAACGTCATTGCGCGACGCCAAAACGCATCCGGCGGCATGGAACCTGGCGCTGTTAAGAAGATCCGGTTTGAAGATCGGTGAAATCCGCAATGAATATGTTCTGCCCGCCGACGCGCTGGCGGCGGCGCGGAATTTTTTCGCGGCCAACGCATTGGCCGAAGAGAATTCCACGCTGTTCCTCCAGCCGTTCACGAGCAATCCGCGTAAGAACTGGCCGCTGGAAAAATTCCTGCAGGTCGCGCGGCATTTTCATTCGCGCGGAACGCAGATCATTTTTGGCGGCGGCCCCAACGACCGCGCCGCGCTGGAAACGGCGCGCGCGGCGGGTTTTGTGATCGCCGCCGGAAATCCGCTGCCGGTTTCCGCCGGGCTGATGAAACTTTCCCGCGTCGTCGTGGGCGCGGACACGGGCTTGCTGCACCTAGCCGTCGCGATGGGCCGACGCGTCGTCATGCTGATCAATTCAAACGCGCCGGGGGCGTCGCATCCGTTTCAACATGCGGACTGGGCGCTGACGCCGCCGGCGGGACAAGCCGTCACGGAAATTCCGGCCGAAGCCGTCATCGCAGCGTGCGATAATGTTTTTTGCTGAACCGGAAGCCGAAGTATTTTTCCAGTTGGAGCATGAAGCGGTGTTTTTTTTCGCGGGAACTGGATTGGTAATCCGGGTCGGCCCGGAAAATTCCCTCCGCCTTCGGCAGCCAGTCTTGCATGGCTTGCGGATGGGTGCCGGTGAAAAGTTTCAGCACGGCCGGGTCAATCTGGGTATAATCCACGGCGGTGGATTCCCGGTTCTGCCAGTATTTTTGGACGGCGGCGGTTTTCAGGTTCATCTGGGTTTCGCTGCGCACCCAGCCGTAATGATAAACCGTCGCGCCCGTGTGCGCCGCGCGCGGATAACGTCCGCGCCGATGGGTGTCCTGCACGACGAAAAACAAGCCTTCGGGACCCCACGCGGGGATCGTGTTGCGGATGATGCGGACTTCGCTGCGATACCAGCCTGGCGACCAGGCGTAGGTGTTCGCGTTGCCGTAAAAATGAAGGTAGTCGAACGCGAGCGCCTCGACGCGCGGATCGTTCAAATGTTTTTCCATCGCGGCGCGGATTTTCGGCAGATCGTTTTCGTGGACGACTTCATCGGCTTCGAGATAAAACGCCCAGTCGCCGGTGCAATTGAACAGCGCGATGGATTTTTGCTGGCCGTAGACGAATCCTTTGAGGCTGTAATCGGGCTGGATGTTTTCGTTCCATTGCGTCGGGATGACGCGGATTTTCGGGTCGCCGATTTCGCGCAGCATTTTTTCCGTGTCGTCATCGCATGGGCCGAGCGCGATGACGAATTCATCCACGAGCGGCAAAATCGAGCGGATGGACGCGACGAACGGATAGCCGAGTTTCCGGCCGTTGCGCAAAAAGGTGAACCCGCTGATTTTCATGCGTCGAGTCTAGCAAAGTGACCCTGCGTTGGCAGCGGAAAATAATTTCTGGCAATTTAATCCCGTCAATCAAGCCGCGGCCACGAAGAGATTTTTGCTTGAAGATTTCCGGTTGGAAACCTATCGTCCGTGCGGATTCAATGGTTTTCAGTTCACCCATATTTTTATTCCTGTTCCTCCCGGTGGTGCTGACGGTTTATGCATTGTTGCCGGGCACGCGCGCGAAAAATTTCTGGCTACTGCTGGTCAGCCTGGTTTTTTATGCGTGGGGCGAAGTGGTTTTCATCTTTCTGCTGCTGGCCTCCACGCTGGCGAATTATTTTCTGGGGCTCTGGGTGGACCGCAGCGAGGACGCCGGACGCCGGAAATTCGCCGTCGGCGTCGCGGTGTTCGTGAAC
>CAXUBD010000116.1:0-2373 GCA_964249225.1 uncultured Verrucomicrobiota bacterium
TCGGGGAACGTCAGCACCGGCTCCAAACAATATGGCATCGTCGTGGTTTTCACCCGCAACGATAAGCCGGTGGAACGGCACGAGGTTGACTACGGCGAGTTGGAATCATTGATAAGCGGAAATGATTATCTCGGCAAGCTTACCTCCGACGCGACGAAGTTGCCGGGATTTGAAGCGGAATATTCTACGAAGTCCGGCTTGAGAATCATCGCCTACAGCAGCCGGCGGCAAGGCGTTATCCTGACTTTTTTGCAATACGGCGACCGTCCAAGAATTCCGCTGACTTCGGCGCAAATGACGCAACTCGAAAGTTTGATTGGTCAGGCAAAAATTTCGCTGGAGGCATTGCGAGCCGGCAAATGATCCGACTTGTTATGCTCTCGCCCGACAACCATCCCCGTGATCCGTTGCATGGCATCACGCTGGAAGCCATCCTCAATCAACTCGTGCAGCGGCATGGCTGGTCGGAGATGGGACGGCGCATTCCGATCCGTTGTTTCCAATACAATCCCACCGTGAAGTCGAGCCTGACCTTTCTGCGAAAAACCCCGTGGGCGCGGGAAAAAGTCGAAGGCTGGTTCATCGCCGAACTTTGAAGTTTTTTCAAATGCTGGTGTCGTTCTGAAAAAGAAGCCGTTACACTTCCGATTGCTCCTGCGAACAATAAAGAAAATATTCCATGAAAATTCTGGTCATTGATGTCGGCGGCACGCATATAAAAGCAATCGTCACCGGACGCCGGACGCGCGTAAAATTTGTTTCCGGTCCCAAAATGACCGCGCGCCAGATGGTCGCGGCGGTTTCGGCGGCAACCGCCGGCTGGAAATATGACGTGGTGACCATCGGCTATCCCGGCCCGGTGCTGCGCGATCAACCGGCGCACGAGCCGTTCAACCTCGGCGGCGGCTGGGTCGGCTTCGATTTCAAAAAAGCGTTCGGTCGCCCGGTGAAAATCATCAACGACGCCGCCATGCAGGCGCTCGGCAGTTATGAAGGCGGCCAGATGCTTTTTCTCGGCTTCGGCACCGGCCTTGGTTCCGCGCTGGTTTCGCATCATGGCAGCGTTGTTCCGCTGGAGCTGGCGCATTTGCCCTACAAAAACGGACGCACTTATGAAGATTACGTCGGGCTGGCGGGCTTGAAGCGTTTGGGAAAAAAGAAATGGCGCAAGCACGTCGAAATCGTCATCGCGCTGCTCAAAGCCGCGTTGCAGGCGGAATATGTCGTCATCGGCGGCGGCAACGCGCGCTTGATCGCAAAACTTCCGCCGGAAACGCGCCTCGGCGACAATGCGAACGCCTTTCGCGGCGGCTTCCGGCTTTGGAAAAAATCATGAGCATCGAAAAACAACGGCTGCGCGAAAACGACGCCGACCAAAAAAACTGGCGGCGCTGGGGTCCGTATCTTTCCGAGCGTCAATGGGGCACGGTGCGCGAGGATTATTCGCCCGGCGGCACGGCGTGGGAATATTTTCCGCACGACCACGCGCGCAGCCGCGCGTATCGCTGGGGCGAAGATGGCATCGGCGGCATCAGCGACGACCAGCAAAATCTCTGCCTGTCGCTCGCGTTGTGGAACGGCAAAGACCCGATTTTGAAGGAACGGCTTTTCGGCCTGACGAATGCCGAGGGCAACCACGGCGAGGACGTGAAGGAACTTTATTATTACCTCGACGCGACGCCGACGCATTCGTATCTGAAAATGCTCTACAAATATCCGCAGCGCGCGTTTCCCTACGCGCAGCTTGTCGCGGAAAACGCGCGGCGCGGCAAAGACCAGCCGGAATTTGAACTGCTCGACACGGGAATTTTCGACGACGACCGTTACTTCGACGTATTCGTAGAATACGCGAAGGCCGCGCCGGACGATTTGCTCCTGCGCGTCACGGTCCACAATCGCGGGCCGGACGAGGCGGAGATTCAGGTGCTGCCGCAGTTGTGGTTTCGCAATTCGTGGTCTTGGAAAGCGGATTCCGCGCGGCCGGAAATTTCGCGCACGAACCACGGCGTGCTGACCGCGCGACACGCCGAATTTGGCGATCATAATTTTTATACCGACGGCGAGCCGGAAATTTTATTTTGCGACAACGACACAAACGTCCGCCGTCTTTTCGGCAAGACTGACGCGACGGGATATTTCAAAGACGCCTTTCACGAATATGTCGTCCATGGCAATCAGGCAGCGGTGAACCCGGAAAATTCCGGCACGAAAACCGGCGCGCTTTACAAACTCAAGATTCCGCCGGGCGGCTCGAAACAGATTCGGCTGCGCCTTTCGAAAGCGAACAACCAAAAACCATTTTCCGACTTCGACGCGATTTTTTCCGCGCGCATTTCCGAAGCCGCCGCATTTTACGCCGAGTTGCAAAATGGA
>CAXUBD010000116.1:2383-4124 GCA_964249225.1 uncultured Verrucomicrobiota bacterium
CAACGTCCAGCGGCAGGCGTTCGCGGGCATGATCTGGTCAAAACAATTTTTCGGCTACGAAGTGCGCGCTTGGTTGCAAGGCGATCCCGCCCAGCCGCCGCCGCCCGCCGAACGCAAGCAGGGACGCAACCACGACTGGCCGAACGTCAACAACGCGCACATCATGTCCATGCCCGACAAATGGGAGTTCCCATGGTATGCGGCGTGGGATCTGGCGTTTCATTGCCTCCCGCTCGCGCTCGTGGATGCCGAGTTCGCCAAGCATCAGCTCGTGCTGTTGACGCGCGAATGGTATATGCACCCGAACGGCCAGCTGCCCGCCTACGAGTGGGCGTTTGGCGACGTGAACCCGCCTGTCCACGCGTGGGCGACATGGCGCGTGTTTCAAATGGATCGGAAGGTCCGGCGCGAAACGAATCCGCATGACAAGGGCGATCTGGACTTTCTCGAACGCGTTTACCACAAATTGCTGCTGAACTTCACCTGGTGGGTAAATCGCAAGTATGCCTCCGGCCGCAATATCTTCCAGGGCGGATTTCTCGGCCTCGACAACATCGGCGTGTTCGACCGCAGCACGCCGTTGCCGACCGGCGGTTTCATCAACCAGGCCGACGGCACGAGCTGGATGGCGATGTATTGCCTGAACCTTCTGCGCATCGCGCTCGAACTCGCGCAGCACAATAAAGTTTATGAGGACATCGCCACGAAATTTTTCCAGCATTTTCTGGACATCGCGGCGGCCATCAACGGCGCGGAAGACGGCGCGCTCGGCCTGTGGGACAATGAGGATGAATTTTATTACGACCACCTCGATCTGCCCGACGGCGAGAACACGCCGATGAAAATCCGTTCGATGGTCGGCTTGATCCCGCTCTTCGCCGTGGAAGTCCTCGACCCGGCGTTGATGAAAAAACTTCCGCGCTTCAACGAGCGCATGGAATGGTATCTCAACCATCGGCCTGATCTCGCCAAGCTGGTTTCGCGCTGGCAGGAATGCGGTTCGGGCGAGCGGCACTTGCTCTCGCTATTGCGCGGCCATCGCATGAAATGCCTTTTGCGCCGGATGCTCGACGAGACGGAATTTCTTTCCGACCACGGCGTCCGCGCGCTGTCAAAATTTCACGAGCCGCATCCGTATCGCATCGAGGTCGGCGGCATCACGCACGAGGTCAATTACTGGCCGGCCGAATCGCGCTCCGGTCTGTTCGGCGGCAATTCCAACTGGCGCGGTCCGGTCTGGATGCCGATGAATTTTCTCGTCATCGAGTCGCTGCAAAAATTCCATCACTATTACGGCAATGATTTCAAAGTCGAATGCCCGACCGGTTCGGGAAAATTCCTGACGCTCAACGAGGTCGCCGGCGAACTTTCGCATCGGCTCGCAAAATTATTTTTGAAGGGCGCGGACGGCCAGCGTCCGGTTTTGAAATATCACCCGAAGCTCGCGACCGATCCGCACTTCAAGGATTACGTTTTGTTCCACGAATATTTTCACGGTGACAACGGGTGCGGCCTGGGCGCGGCGCACCAGACCGGCTGGACCGGCCTCGTCGCCAAATTGTTGCAACCGCGCAGCAACTCGCGCCCGACCTGACCGCCGGCCTACCGGAACAACGCGAACCCGACGCGGAATTCATCCGTTCTTTTGTTGTATCCCAGCAAACTCTCGCCGTAGCCGGTGAAATATTGCACGTCCAGATACAAACTGAAGCTGCCGAAAAATTTCATCGTCGGATACGTC
>CAXUBD010000116.1:4134-7420 GCA_964249225.1 uncultured Verrucomicrobiota bacterium
GTTGCATGCTTTCGTGATTTCCGTCCTTGCCCATCCGTCCCAGCGCCGACAATCGCAAACCGCGTTTCCAGCCGGCGATCGCCCGCAGGTCCGCATAGCCGCGATAATTGGCGATGTCGGGATTGTCGCTCAAGTCGCCGAGATAAGTCCAGATGCGCGGCTGCAAGATCAGTTGCAGCCCGTCGTCGCGCCCCAGCGTCAGCGTTGGCCGCAGATACGCGATGTTCAGGCTGCGCGATGACGTTCCGTCCTTGCCGTTGGATTCGTGTTTCAACGAACCCTGCAGATCAATCTGAAACCAGTTGGTGGACGACCCGCGCGTCACGTTGTCCCAGGAATAAAAAAATTCCGGCTTGTAGCTCGTGTCGTAAAACGGTGCGGACGGCGCGTTCCAATCCCACAGCGATGTCTGCGTGTAGGCGATGTGGAAGCCCTGCAGCACGGGCATATTGGTCGCCAGAAAACCGTCATGATTCAACAGTTGATAGGCGAAGCTGATCTGGAACTTGGCGTTGGGAGATTTCGCGCCCGCGATGAAATACATCGGCTCGTAGCCGGAAATATGTTCCTTGAAAAACCGGTCGGGCTCCCAACCTTTGCCCGGCTCTTCCGGCTCGACTTCCTTGATGAACCGGATAAAAAGTGAATTCTTTTTTTTCTCCGGTGCCACCACGACCGCCGGAGCTTGCACGTCCAGCACCACGCGGTTGAGATTCAAGGCGGGAAATTCCATCATGACCTGCCCCGTGATCTGCTCCGGCAGCGCGGAAACATATTCGCGGCGGACAAAAGCGCCGGGCGCGATCGCAACTTCGTTGGATTCCACCAAAAGTAATTTCAACGAACCGTCCCACGCGCCCTCCGGCGAAATGATTTTCCTTCCGATCATTGTCGGAAACGTCCACGCCACCTCCTGGTCTGAAGTGTTCAACACGTTCAACCAGACGTTCACTTTGCCGCCCGCCGTGGCCGATTCCGAGGCCACCGTCAACGTCAGCGTCACGCCCAGCCCGCGCGCCGGCCACAGCGCGAGACAAAGGAAAAATATCACCAGTTTCAAAATGGGGATTTCACGGCGTGATTTTATTTGCACCCTCCGATAGTCCATTAGATTGCGGCGGAAAGCAAAAAAGGGTTTTTATTTTCCGTCCGCCGCCGGCGCGCGGGCAAGTTTGCGTTCCGCGCGCCATTGCGCCTCGCCTTCCAGCCAGTGCCGCGCCTCATGTCCCGGTGACAAACCCTGAGCCACATGGCTGGAATGCGACTTTCGGGCCGCTGCAACCGGCACCGGCGCCAGATCAATTTCTTTTTGATTCAAATCCGCCGCCAACGGGGACGGGTCGCCTGCCTTCGGATTTATCACCCCGGAAATTTTCTTGTGTTTCACGCCCTGACGATATGGCGGGCCGCGCGCGGACACCATGGGGTGTTCACCCCAATGGAATTCGACGGCGCGACTCGGGACCGGGAACGACCGCTTTTACGACCGCCCGCGCCGGCGATGATCCACGGTTGTTGTAACGGCGCGGCGGAATGGATAAATTCAACGGCAACGAATGAACCGCATCGCCGCAAAAAAATTCCAACGCGCCTGGGCGGAAACTTTTCAGCACGCGAAAAAAAAATCGCCGTTTTACCGCCACCTGTTTCGGAACGTTAAAAACGTTCCGCCCTTGACCGGAGTGCCGACCGTGGACAAAACCATTTTGTCCAAACGTAATCTGGATTTTCTTTGCGTGCCGCGCGAATGCATTGTCGAAGTCGTCACGACCAGCGGCACGACCGGCCAGCCGCTTTTGTGGATGTTGACGGAAAACGATGCGCGCCGGCTCGCGCTGAATGAAAAAATTTCCTTCGCCTGCGCCGGCCTGACCGCGCGCGACACCGTGCTCGTCGCCGTCGCGCTCGACCGTTGTTTCATCGCAGGGCTGGCTTACACGACGGGCTTGCGCGAACTCGGCTGCGCCGTCGTGCGCGTCGGCGCATCTTCGGCCACGCTCGTTTTGGAAACCATCGCGCGCATGCGGCCCACGGCCATCGTCGCCGTGCCGTCATTTCTGCGGCACGTCGCGGAAAAGGCGCGAGAAGCTAAATTTGATCTGAAAAAATCTTCCGTGAAAAAAGCCGTTTGCATCGGCGAGCCGGTTCGCGACAACGCGTTTGAATTGAATGCCTCCGGTCGCGCGATTGAAAATGCGTGGGTCGCGAAAATTTATTCTACTTACGGCGTGACCGAACTGGCGAATTCACTTTGCGAATGGGACGCGGGCGCGGGCGGGCATTTGCACGACGAACAACTGCACCTCGAAATTCTTGACGACGCCGGAAATACTTTGCCTGACGGCGAAATCGGTGAAATCACGGCTACAACTTTCGGCGTCGAAGCGATGCCGCTCATCCGCTATCGCACCGGCGATTGCGCCGCGCTGTTCTCAAAAAAATGCAAATGCGGTCGCACCACGCCGCGTCTGGGGCCGATTGTCGGGCGTAAAAACCAGAAATTAAAATTCAAGGGCGCGTCGTTGTTTCCGTCCACGCTCGCGTCGGTTTTGGAAGAAACCGAAAACGTGGAAGCCTTCGTCATCCTTGCGCGTAAAGAAAATGAACTTTCCGATTCAATCGAAATTTTAATTCACGGCGCGGCGAAAATCGAAACGCTGCGCGACGCGTTGCAGGCGCGGGCAAAAATCGCGCCGCAAGTGCGCCGTGTTTCGCTCGCTGAAATCGAGGCGTTGCAAATGCCGGCCCAGGCGCGCAAGCGCAGAACCTTCGTGGATTTGCGATGAAATTTTGCGTCGTCATTCCGTGCTTCAACCACGCTGCGACAATTGCCGCCGTCGCGCAGTCGGCGAATTTTTTTTGTCCGGTGATCATCGTTGACGACGGTTCGACGCAGCCGTTGCCGGAATTGCCGGGCTGCGTCGTGATTGGTCTGGGTGGAAATTTCGGCAAAGGCGCAGCGTTGCGCGCGGGTTTTAAGCGCGCGCTTGAACTTGGCTTCACGCACGCGATCACGATGGACGCGGACGGCCAGCATTTCGCGGAGGATTTGCCGAAATTTCTCATCGCCGCGAGCGCGCAACCGGAAGCGCTCGTCGCCGGCGTGCGCGATTTTTTTGCCGCCGGCTGCCCGACGCACCGCCGCCGCTCGAACGCCGTTTCCACTTTCTGGTTTCGCGTCGAGACCGGCGTGCGCCTGCGGGACACGCAATGCGGTTTTCGTTGTTATCCGCTCGCGCTGGCGAAAAATTTGAAAGTGAAATCGGGGCGTTACGCGTTTGAACGG
>CAXUBD010000116.1:7430-8818 GCA_964249225.1 uncultured Verrucomicrobiota bacterium
CATGGTGCGCGCGGCATGGACCGGCACGCCGATTTTTCCGGTGCCGGTCAAATGCACTTACGCAGACGGCCTCCGCAATTCGCATTTCCGTCCCGTGCGCGATCTCGCGCACATCACGATCATGAACATCGGCCTCGTGCTGCAATCGTGGTTCGTGCCGCAGAAATTGCGCGCGGCATGGTCGCGCGGCGAAAAAAAAAGTTTTCGTGACGCGGCGAAGGAAATTTTTTCCGACCACGCGCACGAACCGTTCCGGCTGTCGCTCGCGGTCGGCGTTGGACTATTTTGCGGCCTCGCGCCGATGTGGGGTTTTCAAATGATTGCGACGCTTGCGCTGGCGCACTGGCTGCGGCTGAACAAGATGATCGCGCTGCTGGCCAGCAACATTTCCATTCCGCCGCTGATTCCATTCATCCTTTACGGCGAACTCGTCTTGGGACATCGCCTGTGCACGGGCGGCGCGTTTATTTTTTCCCGGCACCAAATTTCGCGCGCGCTCGTGCTGCAATACTTCTGGCAATGGTGCGTCGGCAGCGCGTTTTTGGCCGTGGTTGTGGCGGTCGTGGGATTCATCGCCACTTACGGCATCGCGCGGCTCGTCCGCAAAAAATGAAACCTGATCTCTACACGCGTTTATATTTCCACCTCGTCGCGCATCGGCGGATCGTTTTGTGCGCGACGTTGTTCATCGCTGTCGCCGCTATTATCATTTCGACGCGCGTCAATCTGGAGCAGGACATTCTTGCCACGCTGCCAGAACACGACAAAATCGTGGACGAATATCGCTACACGCTCCGCAAGTTCCGCCAGATTGACCGCGTTTATATTGACGTGGGCGTGAACGAAAATAATTCCGACAAGCTCGCCGCGGCTTCGGACGGAATTTTTGCGCAGCTTTCCGCCAACACAAATTACGCGCGCATCGTCTATCGTTTTGAAATCACGGGGCAGCAAAAGGTGATTCAATTTCTGACCGGCGCGCTGCCGAATCTTTTCACCGAGGCCGATGCGCAGGCGCTCGCGCCAAAACTCGAAACGAATTCCGTCCGTGATCATCTCACGACGATGCGCCGCAAACTCGGCGGCCTGGACGGAATGGTTTTGAAAGACGTTGTCGCCGCCGATCCCGTCGGCATGAGCGCGCTCGTGGTGAAAAAAGTTTTGCCATTGCAAACCGGTTTTGGCGACGGGCAGATCGTGGACGGCCGCATCACGAGCGGCGATGGAAAACACGTTTTGCTGATGGCCGAGCCGAAATTTTCCTCGTCCGATTCCCGCAATAGCATCGCGCTCGTCGCCGATCTGCTGCGGACGCGCGATGCCGTGGAAAAAGAATTTCCCGGCGTCCACGTCGCCATCACCGGCGGACACCGGATGTCAGTGGACAA
>CAXUBD010000117.1:0-8731 GCA_964249225.1 uncultured Verrucomicrobiota bacterium
AGCGGGGTGAAACGTCCGCTCAACAGGATCAAGCCGCCGACGATTTGCACGACCGCCACGACGTAAAAATAATGGCTGATGAACAACGCTTTCATAAAGTCGCCCGCCAGACCGACCGGCGGCGGCATCGGGATGAAATGCAGGAATGCGTTTGACCCGAACACGACGAAGACAAGTCCAAGCAAGGTGCGGACGATGATGGTGGCTATTTTCATTTTATATTTTGATTTGTTATTTGGGATGTTTTTTATTTTTATTTCAGACTGGGATGAAAACCTGTTCTTTCGGAAAGCGCACTTTGGGCGCGGCGGCGTGTTTGTCGGTCGGCAGGCGATACCCTGCGGTGGCGATCACCGCCGAGCTGAAACCTTTCGCGGATAATCCGAGAATGACATCGTATTGCGCGCGGTCAAAGCCTTCCATCGGGCAGGCGTCAATCCCCACCAACGCCGCGCTCGTCAAAAAATTTCCCAACGCGATGTAAGCCTGATTGCGCGCCCACGCGTTGCGCGCCGTCTCATCCTGCGCCTTGACGATGCTGCCGACCAGCATTCCGCGCAACGGGGCGAGCGCCGCGATGGGCGCGCCCTGAACTTCCGCGACGTGTTTCAAATGCGCGTCCACGTCTGCTTCGCTGAAATTATTTTTCGAGGCGAACACGACCAGATGCGAGGCATCTTTGATTTGCGCCTGGCCGTAAGACGCCGGCAAAAGTTTTGCGCGGACGGCGGGATCCGTCACGACGATAAATTTCCACGGTTGGAGGCCGCCGCTGGAAGGCGTCAGCAACAGTGCTTCTTCCAGTGCGGTCCAATCTTGCGCGCTGATTTTTCGCTCGGGATCAAATTGCTTGGTGGCATAGCGCCAGTTCAGTTGCGCGAGGAGTTGGGATGAATTGATGGCACTCATATTTTTATTTAGTTTATCAGTTTAGGTTTTGGGTTTGGCAATAGGGTGAAAACCTTATTGGCCCGATCCAATAATCTTGTTGGTTTATGGTTTCAGTTCAGGTCGAACAGCAAAACTTGCGAAGGCTTTGCGCCCACAAGCTCAACGGCCGATTCATTGTCAATCACCGCCGCGTCGCCGCCAAGCAGCGTCTTGCCGTTCAATTTCACTTCGCATTCCGCAATGTGAACCCAGGCATGGCGATTGGCCGCGAGCGGATAAGTCACGGGCTGTCCGGCGTCGAGTTTTGCGAATGAAAGATTCACGTCTTGATGGATCGCGATGGAACCATCACGTCCGGCTTTGCTCGCGACGAGATTGAATTTTCCGGTCGGCGCGTTCGCGAAATTTTTTTCCGCGTAGCGCGGCTTCACGCCTTTCGTGTCCGGCTGAATCCAGATTTGCAGCAGGCGCAGTGGTTCCGTTTTCGACGGATTGAACTCGCTGTGCTGCACGCCGGTGCCGGCGGCCATGTATTGAAATTCACCGGCGCGGATGACGCGGCCGTTACCCATCGAATCCTTGTGCTCGATCGCGCCGCTCAAAACGTAGCTGATGATTTCCATGTCACGATGCGGATGCGTGCCGAAACCCATGCCGGGGAGTACGAGGTCGTCATTGATGACGCGCAGGCTGCGATAACCCATCCATTGCGGGTCGTAATAATCCGCAAAGCTGAAGGTATGATAACTGTCCAGCCAGCCGTGGCTGGCGTGGCCGCGTTCGTTCGATTTTCTAATTTTCATCATGAAAGACTATGCGCGCGGTTCGCGGTTTTGAGAAATATCATGTTTCTTGCCTAACTATCATTTAAAACTATGCTTGAAAAATGGAACTGCGCCACCTGCGTTATTTCGTCGCCGTCGCTGAGGAAGAAAATGTTTCGCGCGCCGCGCTGAAGTTGCACGTCTCGCAACCGGGCTTGAGCCGGCAAATCCGCGATCTCGAAGACGAGATCGGCTTTCAACTTTTTGAACGCGGCGCGAAATCGCTCAAGCTGACCGACGCTGGGAAAACTTTTTTGACCGAGGCACGCGCCGTTTTGCAGCGCGCGGAAGACGCGGTGAAAAAAGCGCGCGCGGCCATCGGCGGAACGCTGGGGGAAATCCACGTCGGCTACGCGCCGTCGCTGACGGTGCAGATTTTGCCGCAGGCGCTGCGGAAGTTTCAGGAACAATTTCCCGGCGTGCGCGTGGAGTTGCACGATTTGTCCACGGAGGAGATGCTGGTGCAGCTTGGCGAGAAAAAATTGTCGGTCGCGCTGACCGTCCGTCCGCCGGGCAGATCGCCGCGCGAACTCAACTTTGAGGAACTGGCGCGTTACAAAATTTGCGTGGCCGTCGCACCGAACCATTGGCTGGCGAAATCAAAATTTGTTTCGCTTAAACAAATTTCGCGCGAACCGCTGCTCGCCTACAGCCGGAAGGAATATCCCGAATATTACAACATGCTCGGCAAACTTTTTGCGCCGGCCGGTCGCGCGCCGCGTCTCGCGGGGGAGCACGACGGCATCACGAGTCTCATCGCCGCCGTCGAGGCCGGACGTGGATTCGCGCTGGTGCCCGATTGCGTCGCGTGCATGGCGGGGCCGCGCCTGAAACTGCTGCCGCTGCGCCCGGCGCTGCCGCCGATTCCGGTCGGCGCGGTATGGCGCAGGGAATTTGAAACGGAACTGGTGAAACATTTCGTTGCGGCGGCGCGGACGGGAAGTTGATCCGTTGCCTCAAGATTTCATTCTCGGTTTGACAGTGCGAAAAATGTTCGCAGAATATGGATTCGCTTTCGGTGGCCAGCGTAGCTCAGTGGTAGAGCAGAGGACTCATAAGCCTTTGGTCGGAGGTTCAAATCCTCCCGCTGGCACCAAAAAGTTATTCACAGCTTGACCTTTGCGTCGGCAAAGGATTTAATCCATTCCGTTAGTAGGCAAAATTCATGTTTGCGCAATTCAAAAGCCTGTTTTCCAACGACATTGGAATAGACTTGGGCACAGCCAATTCCCTCGTCTATGTGCGGGACCGTGGAATCGTCCTGCGCGAACCTTCTGTGGTGGCCATTCAAGCGGGCACGACCAACGTGCTGGCCGTCGGCAACGAAGCAAAAAAAATGCTGGGCCGCACGCCCGGCAACATCGTGGCCATCCGCCCGATGAAAGACGGCGTGATCGCCGACTTCGAAATCACCGAGGCCATGCTGCGGCACTTCATCCAGAAAGTTCACCATCGAAAATTAATCGCACCACGCGTCGTGGTCGCCGTGCCTTCGGGCATTACGGAAGTTGAGAAACGGGCGGTGAAGGATTCCGCCACCCACGCCGGCGCGCGCGAGGTGTATTTGATTGAGCAACCGATGGCCTCGGCCATCGGCGTGGGTCTGCCGGTGCATGAACCGGCGGGCAATATGATCGTGGACATCGGCGGCGGAACTTGCGAGATCGCAATTATTTCTCTTGCCGGCATCGTCTTCAGCCGCAGCCTGCGGGTGGGCGGGGACGAATTTGACGAAACGATCACCGCGCACATGAAACGAGCCTACAACATGATGATAGGTGAACGTACTGCGGAAGAAATCAAAATACGCATCGGCTCCGCGTTTCCATTGGAAGAGGAAATGACCATGGATGTCAAAGGCCGCGACTTGAGTTCCGGCCTGCCCAAGACATTGACCATTCGTTCCGAGGAAATTCGCGAGGCGTTGCAGGAACCGCTTTCGAGCATTTTGGAGTCCATCCGCCTCACGCTGGAACGCTGTCCGCCCGAACTCGCCGCCGATCTTGTGGATCGCGGTCTGGTGATGGCCGGCGGCGGTTCGCTGTTGCGGGGCATTGACCGGCTCGTGGCCGGCGAAACCGGACTGCCCGTGCATCTCGCCGACGACCCGATGAGCGCCGTCGCCGAAGGCACAGGCCGCGTGTTGCAGGAAATCGAATTCCTCAAGCGCGTGGCGACCAACGCCAAATATTGATTTCCCGCCGGCGTTCACCTGCAAGGCGCTGAACTAAAATTCAGCCGGGGTTGTTGCAGGATGTTCAAACAAAAACATTATCTCGCGCTGGGCGCGGTGACGCTGGTGGCGGTGCTCGTTTTGAGTCTGCCGTCCAGTGCCGTGTCCCACTTGAAACTCGCCGTCGGCAGTCTGTTTCTGCCGCTGTTCGGCCTCGCCAACAGCGCGCAACAATTGCCCGCCGACCTCGCCGACAGCGTCCTGCCGCGCCGCGAACTGCTCAAACAGATTGACACTCTCCGCCGCCAAAACGATCTTTTTAAAGTCCAGACTCTGCAAGCCGCCGCGACCGCGCGCGAAAACGATCAACTTCGTTCGTCGCTCGGCTGGCAGCGGCAAGTGCCGTGGAAATTAAAACTCGCCAACGTCGTCATGCGTGATCCGGCGAACTGGTGGCGCACCATCCAGATTGACCTCGGCAGCCGCGACGGTCTCACAAATAATCTGCCCGTGCTGACCGCCGACGGATTGGTCGGTCGCGTTTCGTCCGTGAGTCTGACGCGTTCGCAAGTCGTTTTGATTGGCGACCCGAACTGCCGCATCTCCGCGCTCGTCGAAAATCCGACGCACGACACCGGCATCATTAGCGCGAGCGGGCCGCTCGACAATTCGCTCGTCGAGCTGACGTATCTTTCCAGCAGCGCGAATTTGAAGCCCGGCCAGAATGTTTTCACCAGCGGACTTGGCGGCGTTTTTCCCAAAGGCATTCCGATCGGACTCGTCGCGGAAGACGCGCAACCGGTTGAATTCGGTCTTTACACGGAAGCGCGCGTGAAACTTTCCGCGAACCTCGGCGCGCTCGAACAAGTCTGGGTTTTGTTTCCATGAAAATGAATCTGTCGAAAGTCGAAAGTCGAAAGTTGAGCGCCAAAACGCTCGGCCGCCCTCGACTCTCGACTCTCGACTCTCGACCACGCGAATGAACGTCTTCAACATCATTCTAGTTCTGGCCGCCGCGTTTCTCGCGGTGTTCTGCGAATCCGTTTTGCCCGCCGCGCGCAACTGGCTCGGCGCGCAGATTGACCTATTGCCCGCGCTGATGATTTTCGCCGCGTTGAACACGAACACCTTCGGCGTCTCGCTGCTCGCTATTTTCGGCGGATTGTGGTTCGACTCGCTTTCGGCCAATCCGCTTGGCGTGAGCATCCTGCCGCTGTTCGTCGTCGGCTTTCCGATTTGTCTGCAACGCGAATTTATTTTGCGCGAACTGCCGTTCGCGCAACTCGTGCTCGGCGCGATCGCCAGTGCGGTTGCGCCAGCGTTGACGGTTCTGCTTTTGTTGAGCGGCGGCAAGCAACCGCTCGTCGGCTGGGGTTCAATCTGGCAATGGCTCGTGATGATTGCCGGCGGCGCGGTGGCGACGCCGGTTATTTTCGCGCTGCTCAACTGGTGCAACCACGCGTTCGGCTACCAGCCACGCGCGGAAACGAGTTTCCGTCCCGACCGCGAAATCCACCGGGGAAGAAAATAAAATGAGTCCAAAGCACAAAGTCCAATGTCAAAAGTCATGGTTGCAGCAAACCACGGGCGTATTTCGGACTTTGGATTTTGGATTTTGGACCTTGGACTGACATGCTAGTTTTTGACGAACTGAAAAAGAACGACCCGCAGCTCCGCCTCGTTGCGGTGATGCTTGTGGCCGGGCTTTGCGTTCTGCTGGCGGGCTTGTGGTGGGTGCAAATTGTTTCGTCGCGCGAATATCAAAGCCATCTGGAAACCCAATCGTTCCGCACCGTGCGCATTCCGGCGGCGCGCGGAAAAATTCTGGATCGCGAAGGCCGCGTGCTGGCCGAAAACTATCCGCGCTACAACTTGAGTCTTTACCTCGACGATTTGCGCAAACCATTCGACGACGCCTACGGCCAATTATTAAAGCAGGCGCGCGCCGGCCAAAAACAAGCCGTCGCCGCGGAGGAAAAAAAACTGGGACGTTCGTTGACGAAGGCCGAACGAAAACCGTTCGCATTCACGACCGCGCAGATCCAGCAACTGCACGCGCAATCGCGTTTTCAAGTCGCCAGCGATGTCATTGGCCAGATCGCCCGCTGGCTCGGCCAGCCGCTTGCGTTCAGCGCGGTGGATTTTGAACGTCATTACGACCGGAGTCCTTACGTGCCTTATCCCGTTCTGAAAAACATGAACGCCACGAACATCGCGCGGTTCGAGGAACAATTCACCAACGGCCTCGGCGCCGGTTTGGATTTGCAGGCGGCGCGCATTTATCCGTCCGGCACCACGGCGGCGCATTTGCTCGGCTATTTGCGGAGCGATGACAGTTCGGCGGAAGGCGAGGATGCGGATTTCAATTATCGTCTGCCGGATTATCGAGGCGTGGCCGGCATTGAGGCCAGTCTGGACGCGCAATTGCGCGGGCATGCCGGCTCCGAATCCGTGCTCATCAACAGTCTCGGCTACCGCCAGTCCGAAACTGTCTGGAGCCAGCCCGAACCCGGCCGCAACGTCGTGCTGACGATCGACCTCGACCTCCAGCGGGCGGCGGAAAATTCACTCGCGGCGCATCAAGGCGCGGACGCGCGCGCGGTGGCCATCGTCATGGATGTTCGCAGCGGCGACGTGCTGGCGATGGTTTCGTCGCCAACATTTGACCCGAACGATTTCGCGCAGGGAATTTCCTCGGAAAAATACCGGCATATCACGGAACTGACGGCGGAAAAAAACCGCGCGACGATTGAAAATTACGCGCCCGGCTCGATTTTTAAAACCGTCGTCGCGCTCGCCGCCTTGGAAAACGGATTGAATCCCGATGAATTTTACCGCGTGCAGGCGAATCCTGAAAGTCCGGGGCACGGCATGATTTACGTCGGCCGCCGCGCGATCAAGGACACCGCGCCGCCGGGCGATTACGATTTCAAAAAAGCGTTCATTCATTCGAGCAATTCCTATTTCATCACGAACGGTTTGCGCGCGGGCGTCGAGAACATCATCCGCATGGGCGAAAAATTTCATCTCGGCGAACGCACCGGAATTTTCGCGCGGCAGGAAACGCGCGGTGATTTTCCAACTTTGGCCCGCGTCACTTCGCCCAACTGGCACGACGGCGACACGGCAAATCTTTCCATCGGCCAGGGCGAAATCGCCGTGACGCCGATCCAGATGGCCGTGATGGTTTCGGCGATCGCCAACGGCGGAAAAATTTTATGGCCGCGCGTCGTCGAACGCGTCGAGCCCCAGAACCCGGCGAGCGGCGAGGTCGCCACGAATTTTCCTTCCGGCCTGGTGCGCGACGAACTCGGCGTACATCCGCGCAGTTTGCAGATTGTGCGCAACGCCATGCTCGCGGACGTGGAAAGCAACGAAGGCACGGGCACGGCCGCCGCCGTGAATGGTTTGCAGATCTGCGGCAAGACGGGAACGGCGCAGGTGCAGGATGAACAAAACCGGCATACGGGCTGGAATTACTGGTTCGCGTCATTTGAGCCATATGAAAATCCGAAATACGCCGTCGTCGTCATGGTTGAAACGCAGGCCACCGGCTCCGGCGGCACGACATGCGGGCCGATTGTGCATGACATTTACGAAGAAATTTTGAAAAAAGAAAACGCGCAGAAAAATCTGGCGCGAAATTAAAATGGGCAACCCATCCATCAACGAACGCGGAGGCAAGCTCGACCGGCTGCAACTGGTCGCGCTCGTCGTGTTGATGTTCATCGGCACGATGTTCGTTTACAGCGCCACGTCGGCGAACGCGTCGTCGGCCATTTTACCGTGGTATGATGAGAGCTGGGTGCGGCAACTTGTGTGGTATGCGCTCGGCCTCGGCGTGGGCGCGGCGTTCTGCCTCGTGGATTATCACCTGCTGGCGCGCTGGTCGTTCGTGGCGTATTGGGCGACAATTTTCTTTTTGATCATCGTTTTGATTCCGCACATCGGCACGACGCACGGCTGGGGCGCGCGGCGCTGGATTGACCTGGGATTTTTCCAGTTTCAGCCGAGCGAATTCGCGAAGCTCGCGTTCATTCTCGCGGCGGCGAATTTTTTGAGCCGCCCGCCGGATGAATTGAAGTTGCCGGAAAATTTCTGGAGAAGCATTGGACTTCTTGCGCTGCCGTTCTTGTTGATCTTGAAGGAACCGGATTTGGGTTCGGCGCTGGTTCTGGTGCCGACGGGATTGGTGATGATGTTCGTCGCGGGCACGCCGAATAAATTTCTTTTCACACTGCTCGCGGGCGTCGGCATTCTGGGCGCGCTGCTGCTGGCGGACATTTTGTTCGCGCCGCCAAAATTGCAGATCAAGATGCTGGAGTATCAGCGCCAGCGGTTGCTGGTTTATTTCGGCGCGGACTTTGCGGCGGCGAACGCGACGCCCGCCGAAAAAGCCGAGGCGCGTCGTTTGCAATTTGAAAAATCGTATCAAGTCCGGCAGGCGCTGATTTCCGTCGGCTCCGGCGGCTTGCTGGGCAAGGGCTGGTGCAAAGGCGACCAGACCGCGCTGGGTTTTTTGCCGCCGGGCGCGGCGCACAATGATTTCATTTTCTCCGTCATTGCCGAGGAGGAAGGATTCGTCGGCTCCATCGTGGTGCTGACGCTGTATGCGGCGGTTCTCTTCACCGGTTTGAGAATCGCCGGCCAGGCGCGCGATCGTCTGGGCAAACTCGTGGCCGTGGGCGTTGTGACGCTCCTGTTCAGCCACGTTTTCATCAATATCGGCATGAACATTCGCATCGTCCCGGTGACGGGCATTCCACTGCCGCTGTTAAGTTACGGCGGATCATCAGTGTTATGTTCGTTGATCGCGCTGGGCCTGATGCAAAACGTATACATC